>NZ_JABDWE010000021.1:0-144150 GCF_019685125.1 Rhizobium sp. NZLR10
AAGGTCGACATACGAAAACAGCGACCCCGTCCGATCATCCCCGCCGCGCATCCAAATTCCCTCGAAATCACTTGCAAGATGGAATCATGTGTCCAGCCCAAAAGCCAGTGGGTTTTTCAGCAGCCTGCTAAAGCGCGTCGCATCACATTTGATGCATGCGACGCACTTTAGCCCTTTGTTTTATGCATGTCGTTGTCCCGGAACCGCTGCACTTCCGGGCGACATGCATTAACCCTTAGCGGAAAGCTCGGCGGTGAGACGCGCCACGTCCTCGCGCAACGCCGTCAATTCGGTCAGCACGCGCATATCGATCTTCTGGTGCAGGGAGAGCACTTCGAGTTCGGCCTTGAGATTGACTTCGTAGTCTTTGGCGGCCTCGAAGCGGTCGCGCTCGGCCTGGCGGTTCTGCGACATCATGATGATCGGCGCCTGGATGGCGGCGAGCATCGACAGGATCAGGTTCAGGAAGACGAAGGGATAGGGGTCGAAGGCACCGCTCACCAGAATGATGGTGTTGATCACCGTCCAGGCGAGGAGGAAAACGAAGAAGGCGATGATGAACGACCAGGAACCGCCGATGCGGGCGATGCTGTCGGCGATGCGCTCGCCGAACGAGGCCTCGGCGGAAAGAGCGGCGTTGACATCGGTCGAGATGACCTTGCGCTCGTGCGCCTTCGCCAGCACGCGTTTTTCGATATCGCCGAGTTCGTCGGCCGGCTTGTCGAAATGATGGTGCATGAAGTTCGAAAGATTAGACATGGCCTGTTTCCGGTGCCCGTTATCGACGCTGTTGATTTGCGCGCCAGTATTCCGGTCCGCCGGCAAATTGCAATGCGTGTCTATGCCGCGAGGTCGCGGCGCGTCCGTTCACAAAAATTTCGTCACAGCAAGGTGCGGCTTTTGCTGCGGACATGTTGCGGTCCCGGAAGGTGCAGGCTAAATAAATGACATGACACAGGAAAACGCTCTTTCTGATATCTTCCGCATCGCCATCGGTCAGCTCAATCCGACAGTCGGCGATGTCGCCGGCAATCTCGCCAAGGCACGCGAAGCGCGCGCCGATGCGGCTCGGGAAGGCGCGCATCTGCTCGTCCTGACCGAACTTTTCATTTCCGGTTATCCGCCTGAAGATCTGGTATTGAAGCCGGCCTTCATTCGCGCCTGCTGGAAAGCGGTGGAGAGCCTGGCTGCCGATACCGCCGATGGCGGGCCGGGTGTCGTCATCGGTTTTCCCCGGCAGGACGAAACGGGGCGCTATAATTCCGTCGCCGTGCTCGACGGCGGCAAGGTGATTGCGGTGCGCGACAAGATCGATCTGCCAAACTATGGCGAATTCGACGAGAAGCGTGTCTTCGACCAGGGCTCCATGCCGGGTCCGGTGAATTTCCGCGGCGTGCGCATCGGCATTCCGATCTGCGAAGACATCTGGGGCGATCTTGGCGTCTGTGAGACGTTGGCCGAAAGCGGGGCCGAGATTCTACTGTCGCCGAACGGCTCGCCCTATTATCGCGGCAAGGTCGATATCCGCCATCAGGTGGTGCTGAAGCAGGTGATCGAGACCGGTCTGCCGCTGGTCTATGCCGCACAACTCGGCGGCCAGGACGAACTGGTCTTCGACGGCGCCAGCTTCGCTTTCAATGCCGACAAATCGCTCGCCTTCCAGATGAGCCAGTTCGAGACGGCGCTGGCGGTGACGACGTGGAAGCGCGGTGGGTCTGGCTGGCACTGCGCCGAAGGACCGATGGCCCATATTCCCGAAGGCGAGGAAGCCGACTACCGCGCCTGCCTGCTCGGCTTTCGCGACTACGTCAACAAGAACGGCTTCAAGACGGTGGTGCTCGGCCTTTCCGGCGGCATCGACTCGGCGATCTGCACGGCAATCGCCGTCGATGCGCTGGGCGAGGAGCGGGTGCGCACCGTCATGCTGCCCTACCGCTACACATCGGAAGATTCTTTGAAGGATGCGGCCGATTGCGCCAAGGCGCTCGGCTGCCGCTACGACATCGTGCCGATCGAGCAACCGGTGACGGGCTTCAGCAGCGCGCTGTCTGATCTCTTCGCGGGAACGAACAGTGGTATCACCGAGGAAAACCTGCAGAGCCGGGCGCGCGGCGTCATCCTGATGGCGATCTCCAACAAGTTCGGCTCAATGGTGGTGACGACGGGCAACAAGTCGGAAATGTCGGTCGGTTACGCCACGCTCTACGGCGACATGAACGGCGGCTTCAATCCGATCAAGGACCTCTACAAGATGCAGGTCTATGCGTTGGCCCGCTGGCGCAACGAGAATGTGCCGCCGGGTGCGCTGGGGCCGTCAGGCGAGGTGATCCCGAAAAATATCATCGACAAGGCGCCCTCGGCCGAACTGCGTCCCGACCAGAAGGACCAGGATTCGCTGCCGCCTTATCCCGCCCTCGACGATATTCTCGAATGCCTGGTGGAGAAGGAGATGGCGGTCGAGGAGATCGTCGCGCGCGGCCATGACGTGGCGACCGTCCATCGCATCGAGCACCTGCTCTATCTCGCCGAATATAAGCGCCGGCAATCGGCGCCGGGCGTGAAGATCACCAAGAAGAATTTCGGACGCGACCGGCGGTATCCCATCACCAACCGGTTCCGGGATCGCTAGCGCGATCGAGATCGCTGGCGCAGTTGTTATAGAAATGCGGGGGAGGAAGCATGCGCAGCTCGGTCGAGATCTATAATGTCAGGACGGGCAGGGCTCGCGAAGTCTGGCAGACGGACAGACTGGTGGAGGCTCCGAACTTCTCGCCTGACGGTTCCTACCTGCTGCTGAACGGCGACGGGCGGCTCTACCGGCTGCCGCTCGGTCGCGGTGAAGTCACCAAGCTCGATACCGGCTTTGCCGTCAACTGCAACAATGATCACGGCATCTCGCCCGACGGCACTGAGATCGTCATTTCCGACAAGACCGAATTCGGCAAGTCGACGATCTATGTCCTGCCGATCGGGGGCGGCGCGCCGCGGCTCGTCACCCAGAACGCGCCGTCCTACTGGCACGGCTGGTCGCCTGATGGCCGCGAACTCGCCTATTGCGGCATCCGCGACGACCTCTTCGACATCTATACGATCTCGGTCGAAGGCGGCGCCGAGACGCGACTGACGCATGGCGAGGGCCGCAATGACGGACCGGATTATTCCGCCGACGGGCAATGGATCTACTTCAACTCCAGCCGCACCGGGCTGATGCAGATCTGGCGCATCCATCCCGACGGCACCGGGCTGGAGCAGGTGACCTCGGACAATCAGGGCAACTGGTTCGCCCATCCGTCGCCTAAGAATGACAAGGTGTTGATCCTGTCCTACGACCCCTCGGTATTCGATCACCCACGGGATCTCGACGTGCGGCTGCGGTTGATGGACATGGATGGCGGCAATCTGAAGACGCTGTTCGAGCTCTTCGGCGGGCAGGGCACGATCAACGTGCCCTGCTGGTCTCCTGATGGCGAAGAGTTCGCCTATGTGCGTTATTTTCCGGAAGCTTAAACAGCGGCCTTGCGCCGGACGCGGGCGGATTGCGCCAGGTCTTCCAGCGTCGTCACCGACATATCCCAGTCGATGCAGCCATCGGTGATGGACTGGCCGTAGACCAGCGGCTTGCCGGGAACGAGATCCTGGCGGCCGGCGACGAGGTTGCTCTCGATCATCATGCCCTTGATGTGGCGGTTTCCGGCGGCGATCTGCGCGGCCACGGATCTGACGACGCGCGGCTGGTTCATCGGATCCTTGCCGCTATTGGCATGGCTGGCGTCGATGAGGATGCGCGGGGTCAGGCCGAGCTTGACGGCCTCGGCCGTGACCGCTTCGACATCGGTCGCTTCGTAGTTCGGCTGTTTGCCGCCGCGCAGAATGATGTGGCAGTCCTCATTGCCGGTCGTCGAGGCGATGCCAGCCTGTCCGTCCTTGGTGACGGCAGGGAAGTGATGCGGCTGCGAAGCGGCAAGGATGGCGTCGAGCGCCACACGTGCGCCGCCGTCGGTGCCGTTCTTGAAACCGATCGGACAGGAAAGGCCGGAGGCAAGCTGCCGGTGGATCTGGCTTTCGGTCGTGCGCGCGCCGATCGCGCCCCAGCTGACTAGGTCGGCAATGTATTGCGGCGTGATCGTGTCGAGGAATTCGACGCCGGCGGGAAGCCCTGTCGCATTGATATCGAGCAACAGTCGTCTGGCGATCCTCAGCCCTTCCTCGATGCGGTAGCTGCCGTCGAGATGCGGGTCGTTGATCAGGCCCTTCCAGCCGACGGTGGTGCGGGGTTTTTCGAAATAGACGCGCATGACGATCTCAAGATCGCCGGTGAAGCGCCGTCGCTGCTCCTCCAGCCGCGCGGCATATTCCCGGGCGGCAATGGGGTCGTGGATCGAGCAGGGGCCGATCACGACAATCAGGCGATCGTCGTCGCCATGTAGAATCTTATGGATCGCATCACGATTGCTGGTCACGGTTGCCGTGACGGCGGCATTGCGGTGGATTTCGGCGATGATATCGGCGGGTTTGGTCAGTGGGGTGATCTCGAGGATTCGCAGATCATCAATGGTATCAGACACGGCAAGGCTCCTGTTTGGTCATACCGTGCGGAACAAAAAAAGCCGCCAGGTAGACTAGCGGCTGTTCGGGTTGTCGTTGCGTCGATTTCAGTTACGCATGGACCCGCGTCCGCTGGGAGCAGCGGTACCAATAAAATCGCGAGGCGTAGATAGACGTGGTCGACATCAGGCTTATGTAGCGTCGCGGCCGTGCATTGTCACGCAGAATTTGCGGCGCAAAAGCCGGGCGCTCAGCTGTGGCACAATTGCCGCTGCAGGAGGCTTAAACAATCGCCCAACAGCGCATGCTGCTGGGCGATGTTGGGTCTGGATTACGGTGACAAATTAAATGCAGATCCCGAGATCATAGGGCGTCAACGTTCACGCCGACGGTGATGGCGCCGATCGGCGTTCCCTTGTCGTCGGAAATCGTGACGCTTGCCTGCGACTGCAGTGCCTGGGTCGATTCGTCCTTTTCGATATCGTCGACGAAAACAGCGTCCTTGCCGGCTCCGAAGGACTTCTGGAACTTGCCCTCGTCACCCTGCCAGTAATCCGACGTGGGATCGCTTTGACCGACATTCAGCCCCTTTGCATCCATGACGAAGACCTCGGCAATCTTGCCGTTTGAAGCAGCCTTCTTCTCCTGAAGGAATTTTGACAGCGCATTGCCGAGCACGCCGTCGATCATCGAATGGTCTGAGCCATCGACCTCGGCGCGCCACTTCTTGTCGAGGGCGTCGATATCGCCCTGGCCCAAACTGGCGTTTGCGGCGTTCTGCGCCTTGATAGCCTCGATGACGACCGGATCGTTCAGCCAGGGCTTTACGTCACTCGTCACGTAGTCGGAGATCGGGGCGAGCTTCGCATCCAGCGCCATGGATACGCCGGTCGACGCTGCAATTGCGGTGCAGGCCAAAAGAAATGCGGAGACGACTTTCTTCATAACTGTTCCCTTCCTGATTATGGGATGCTGTGGAATAAAAGCGCATTGAACGAAGGTGAGGTCAGAACTCTTCCCAGGCACCGGGAGCAGCGGCGACGGCGGCATTTCCTGCGTGCCGCTGCACAAAGGCCCTGGGCTCGGGGGCCCTGAGCTCGGGGGCCCTGAGCTCGGGGCGAGATTGACGAATGCTCGGCTGAGCGGTTTTGGGCGGGCTGGCGGCAGAGGTGCCAACAGTGAACCTGCCGGCTGAGTCCTGCAGAAGGCGTCCCTGGGTCAGCAGCTCCTGGCAGGCCGCGTTGGTTTCCTCGACCATCGCCGCGTTCTGCTGTGTCGCCTGATCCATCTGGTTGATCGCGCCGTTGATTTCCTGCAGACCCGTCGCCTGTTCGCGATAGGACTGAACGATGGAAGCGATACTGTCGCTGATGCGGTTGATCTGCTCCTCGATCTTCAACAGGGCATCGCCGGTTTCATTCACCAGCCCGACGCCTGCTGCAACCTCCTGACCGGAGACATTGATGAGGTTCTTGATTTCCTTTGCCGCATTGGCAGACCGTTGGGCGAGTTCCCGCACTTCCTGCGCCACGACCGCAAACCCTTTGCCGGCTTCGCCGGCGCGCGCCGCCTCGACGCCGGCATTCAGCGCCAGCAGGTTCGTCTGGAAGGCGATTTCATCGATGACGCCGATGATCCGGCCGATCTGGCTCGACGAGGTCTGAATCCGGTCCATCGCTCCGATCGCGTCACGAACCACGGTCGCTGAGACATGAGCGCTGCGCTTTGTCTCCTCGACAAGCTTCCCGGCATTTTCGGCCCGTTGCGACGATGCTCTGACCGTGGTGGTCACCTCATCCAGTGCGGCGGCGGTCTGTTCCAAGGCTGCGGCCTGTTGCTCGGTTCGCTTGGCGAGCTGATCGGCGGAGAAGGCTATTTCGCTTGACCCACCTTCAACCGCAACGGAAGCGGTCTTGATCTCCGTCAGTGCTGCCGCGACCGCTTCGACCATGCGGTTGAAATCCTGCCGCAGTTTATCGAATTCGGGGCCGAGATCGGCCAAGTGTATCGAGAAGTCACCGGCGGCAAGCTTTTCCAATTCATTGGCGAGCGCGTTCATGACCAGCCGCTGAGCGTTGTTGGCCTCTTCCGTCAACGATGCGTTGCGTGCCCGTTCGACATCGAACGAGGCGCTCTGCTCGGCAGCGGCTTGCTCTCTCTCGACCTTGGCAATTGCCTCGTTACGGAAGACTTCCAAGGCACGTGCCAGGAACCCGATCTCATCGCCATTTTCCCTGTAGGTGACGGGAGAGGCCAGATCGCCTTTCTGCAAGGCGCTGATCCGTTCGCTGATGATCCGGATCGGCCGGCCGACGAGGCTGCGCATAGCGAGAAGGAAAGCGACAACGGCCATGGCGGTGATCATGAACTGCGTCAGCAGCGAAATCAGAACCTTCTGCCTGACTTCGGCAGCGATTTTTTCGACAGACCAGTTCGTAACGACATAACCGGTCGCCTTGCCCGATTTATCCAACGGAAGCGGCGCGATGATCGTCACAACGCCGGCAGATATTCCGCTGTCGTCGATCGTGGTTTTCTCAGGCTTCGCGCTCAGGCTCTTTGCCAGATCGGCCGGTGCGGGCAAGCCGCTGATGCCGTCGCGTGTCCAGGTATCGACGGCCGAAGGTTCGGCGTTGAAGGCGGCAAACTGCACAAGATCGAGTGATGGATCGTCGCGGTAAAGCGAATAGGCCTCACGCACGGCGTTGGCCTTGCCCCATTTCACGCCGCCCGCGGCCAGCGACGCAAACTGCTCCGCATCCTTGGACCAGTTTGCCTTGGCGCCGTCGATTAACGCCTTGGTTTCGTACATCCAGGTGTAGGTGGCGAAGGCGGAAATGCCGCAAAGATTGACGGCAACGATAATCGCCGCCAGCTTGGCTGTCAGAGGCATCGTTTTCAAAAATTGGAACATTCCGCGGGGCCTGGAATTGCGGCTCGGTCGGCGATGTTCCCGACCGGCGTATCAACACGGGCATCGCCGCTGACGGTCACATCACGAGCACTCATGCCCATGTCTGATAGCAACCCAAAACGCGCAAACGCAGTGTGTCTTTGATGTGTGAATAAATCATAAAGTGGAAAGGGATGCCGGAGCACACGTATCCGCCATTGCGCCCGCCGGGGATTTGGCTTGCTCAGCTGTTTTCCGCGATTGCCTCTTCGGGCTCGGGCTCGGGCTCGGGCTGGCGGCGTTTGCGGCGGCGCGTCGTCAGTTCGGCGCCGGCATCGCGCGGCAGGCGCAGGAAGGTGATGCAGGCCAGCGCCGAAATCGCCGAGACGCTGAAAAAGGCGATGTGGAAATCCGATACCAGCAGCCTGCCGCCGTGGAAGCTGCTCGAAATTTCGAGGATGCCTCCGGCAATCGCCACACCCATTGCCATGGAGATCCGCTGGGCAACGGCGTTGATTGCGGTTGCCTGGCTGCTGTCGGCGTCATCGACATCGCCGAAGGCCATGGCGTTGACGCCCGAGAAGGCCATCGAGCGGAACAGGCCGCCGATCAGCAGACAGGCCATGATCAAATACAGCGGCGTTTCGACGGTAAAGAGGCCGTTGATGCCGAGGAAGATCGCCGCCAGCAAGGTGGTGATCGATATCACGGTGCGGAAGCCGAAGGCATTGAAGGTGCGCGAAGCGGCGAATTTCGAGCCCATGGAGCCGAGCGCGCTGACGAAAGTGACCGAGCCTGATTGCAGCGGCGTCAGGCCGAAGCCGAGCTGCAGCATCAGCGGCATCAGGAAAGGCAGAGCGCCGAGCCCCATGCGGAAATTCGAGGCGCCGAGGATCGCTGCTCGGAACATCGGGTAGCGGAACATCTTCGGATCGAGAAGCGGATAGGGCGCGCGGCGGGCATGGAGGAGATAGAGGAGGCCGGCAAGGATGCCAATAGCCACCGTGACATACCCGTAGATCACGGGCACGGCCGGCAGGCTGATCACCGACAGGCCGAAGACGAAGCCGGAAAAGCCGATGCCGCAGAGGAAGAAGCCCGGAAAATCCATCGGCCGCGGGCTGCGCCGCCCGACCGCCGGCAGGAAACGCGTGACGAGGATGATGCCGAGCACGCCGATCGGCACGTTGATCCAGAAGATCCAGTGCCAGCTGAGATAGGTGGTGAGGAAACCGCCGATCGGCGGGCCCATCATCGGGCCGATCAGCGCGGGAATGGTCAGCCAGGCCATGGCATCGACGAGTTCGTGGCGCGGCGTTCCCCTGACCAGCAGCAGGCGGCTGACCGGCGTCATCATCGAGCCGCCGGCGCCCTGGATCAGCCGCGCGACGACGAAGGCCGCGATCGAGTTTGAAAAGGCGCAGGCGACCGAGCCGATCATGAAAACGAAGATCGCCAAACGGAAGATGTTACGCGCGCCGAACCGATCCGACATCCAGCCGCTGATCGGGATGAAGATCGCCAGCGCCACGAGATAGCTGGTGACGGCGAGCTTCAGCGCAATCGGCGAGGTGCCGATATCGGCCGCGATCGCCGGCAGGCTGGTGGCTATGACGGTCGAATCCATCTGTTCCATGAACAGGGCGACCGCAAGGATCATCGGGGTGAAGCGGGGCACGGGCAACCGGGATGCTGGTGTGGATTGTTCAGCCATACGCCTTCGCCAGCGGCTAGGATATAGAAACAATCGACGCTGCGGCCTGCCGAGCCGCTTCAAACCGACGCGGGTGATCAAATCAGATGGGTGTCCGTTTCTTGCTGTTTAGGAGAGGGTTCCATCGCACAAAATCTCTAACGTGCAGATACAAGGGGGTGAGCGGCGAAGTCGCGAATGCGGTGAGCGCGGGCGAAGGGCAATGAATGGTGTGCCGTGCGGCCCCCTCATCCGACCCTTCGGGCCACCTTCTCCCCGCTGGGGAGAAGGGGACTCCCGGCTTGCCGTAGCGCTGCTTTCCTGAAATAGATGCGCCGTCAGGTGCCCGCCGGCCAGGCGGGAGAATCGGGAATCCGGTGCAAGACCGGAACGTGCCCAACGCTGTAAGGCTGACGTCTGCCGCTAATCATGCCACTGGCTTTGCCGGGAAGGCTGCGGCAGACGGATGACGCCAAGTCAGAAGACCGGCCTGGCAAGATAGACCCAACCCGCGCGGACGGCGGGCGGTTGCGTTGTTGGGGATTTGACGATGCGACCCTTTGATGAGGATGCCCTTCCGGCGGCGTCCGGTTTTTCCTTGGCCGAACGCGAGGCCGTCTATCATGCGATCTTGACGCGGCGCGACGTTCGCAGCCAGTTCCTGCCTGACCCCTTGCCGGACGACGTCGTGGAACGGCTGCTGACGGCCGCTCATCACGCACCCTCCGTCGGCTTCATGCAGCCGTGGAATTTCATTCTGGTGAAAAGTCCAACGGTGCGCGCGCGCGTCCGCGATGCCTTTGCCAAGGCGAACGAAGAGGCGGCATTGATGTTTGAGGGCGAACGGCAGCAGGCCTACCGCTCCCTCAAGCTCGAAGGCATCGCAGAGGCGCCGCTCGGCATCTGCGTGACCTGCGATCCCACGCGCAGCGGCAGCGTGGTGCTGGGGAGGACGCACAATCCGCGGATGGATAGCTATTCCACCGTCTGCGCCATCCAGAATCTCTGGCTTGCGGCGCGCGCCGAAGGGATCGGTATCGGCTGGGTCAGCATCTTTCACGAAGGCGACCTGAAAACGATTCTCGGCATACCCGAGCATATCGAGGTGGTCGCCTGGCTCTGCGCCGGTTTTGTCGATCGGCTCTATGATCAGCCGGAACTCTCCGTCAAAGGTTGGCGGCAGCGGCTGCCGCTCGAGGAACTCGTCTTCCACGACGGCTGGGGGCGGACCGAGCCGTAGCCAATTACTGCTGCTGCTGGGGTTGGGGGCCAGGTGCGGCAGGATTGGCGAGATCGATCGAGCCCTGGTCACCGGCAAGGAACTGCGGGCCGACCTGGCGGACCTTGTTCTGCGTTGGGTCGTACGGGCGCTCCGGCACGGATGGCTGCGGCGCGGCAGCCGTACCATCCTTCACCGGCGGATTGGTGTGGATGGTGGTGATCGAGCCTTGTTGCGGCGGCTGGCTTACCGCCTGCTTGCCGCGCATCTCGTCATAATAGGCGGTGAGATTGCAGGCGCAGGAGGTCTTTTCGCCGGGCGTGCGGTTCTTGTAGGCAAAAGCGTTTTTCATGGCGCTGTAGGGTGTGCCGGTCGCGACCGAGATCATGTTCGAGGCTTCGGTGCTCGTCACCTCGCGATAGAACAGTTGGGTTTCGATCCCCGGGCACATCTTGGCGCAGGTCTGGGCATCGCGGCCGAAATCGACCGAAGTGGCGTTCGAGCTGATCGGGAAGAAACCGCCATCGCAGCTGCGCACGCACATGGTGCTGACCGGCGACAGCATCTCGGCTCGCGGCAGGCCGTAGCGCGGGTCGGCCTCCTCACCACCGCCGAGCGGTATGAAGGTATCGGAGCGCATCGCCTGTTCCTCGACGCTCGGGGCAGGGTCGTTGGCGCTGCGCTCGTCAGGCGCATAGAAATTCTCGCTGTTGCAGCCATTGCTATCGAGCGCAGACATCAGCTCCCGCCGGGCGCCGTCATCGGCGCCGTTCCGGCCGGTCAGCTCGTTGCGGCGATCCTGGAGGTAACCGATATTGTCGATCATTCGGGCTTCGGAGTCCGAGAGCTCGGCGCAATAATCGGCATTCTGGCCGCCGATCACCACCATGCTGCCCGAGGTGCAGCCGTAACTGCGCAGGTCGTTGCGAACCTTGCGCAGCTCGAGGTTCTGCTCGGCCATGGCGCTGGAATATTGGCGGGCTTCCGGACCGTTGCCATTGCCGATCGATCGCGGCAGGTCGGCGAGACGGCCGCGCAGGTCCTCACAGACGGCACTAGTCTGCGCGGCGGCGGGCGCTGAGAAAGCGAGGAGGACGGCGAGAGACAGGTTTCGGCGTTTCACGGCGTCGTCCCGGAATGAGCAAACGGTCGGTGGGTCGAATGCGACGTCAACGGCCGCGCGTTTTCCCTTAACGGATTTCTCTTAATAAGCTCAGAGAAAATCCCACCGTATTTTCGTAATCTTATCCAGCAATCGCCTGGGACTCGGTTAAAATGACAGGCATTCCCGACGAGATCCGACCCTCAGCACCGACATCAGGCGTAGCGGAAACCCAACACGGCCTTCACGTCTTCGCGGACGGTTGTTTTGAGCCCGGTTCCGGGCATGGAGGCTGGTCGTTTGTCGCTTATCGCGATGCGGTGGAAATCGCGGCGGACTTAGGTGGCGTTGGAGATTCCAGCAATAATTCGATGGAATTGACCGCCGTTCTCAGGGCGGCCATGTGGATCAACAGCCAAACAACCGGCGAAGCTGCGACCATCTGGTCCGATTCCGTCTATGCCGTCAAAGGCTGTAACAGCCGGCGACATATCTGGAAGAACAATGGCTGGAAGAAAAGCAGCCCGAATGGACATGGCCGACGGCGAACGATCGATAATGCGGAACTCTGGAAAGCGATCGATCTTCAATTATCCCGGAACGCCCTGGTGACCATTGCCTGGTGCAAGGGTCATTCAGGGATTATCGGCAACGAACGCGCGGATGCGCTCGCGGGCAGAGGACGCCTGTCGATAGAGGGTGGTTGACAGGGCGTCGGGCCGGTCTCAAGCGCCTGTCGTTTGCTTGCCGGCAACCGGCTTAAGCCGGTTGCGATGCTTCGACGACGGCCAGCGCCGCCATGTTGACGACGCCGCGGGAGGTGACCGAGGGGGCAAGGATGTGGGCAGGCAGGGCGGTGCCAAGGAGGATCGGGCCGACATGCAGACCATCGGTCATCGACTTCACCACGCCAAGCGTGATGTTGGCGGCGTCGAGGTTCGGGAAGACCAGCAGGTTTGCCTCATCGTGCAGGGTCGTATCCGGCATGACGCGCTTGCGCAGCGCTTCGGTGATGGCGCTTTCGCCGTGCATCTCGCCGTCGACCTCGAGATCTGGGGCGGCCTCGCGCACAAGCTGCAGGGCGTTGCGCATCTTTGTGGCACTTTCGGATTCGCGCGAGCCGAAGTTGGAATGCGAAACGAGGGCAGCGCGCGGCGTGATGCCGAAACGGCGGATTTCCTCGGCCGCCAGCACCGTTGCCTCGGCGATTTCTTCGGCGTTCGGATTGAAGGTGACGTAGGTATCGGTGAAGAAGGTGGCGCCGCGCTGTGAGATCATCAGGCTGAGGGCCGAGAAATCACGAACATCCTTGCGCTTGCCGATGATCTGGCGGACGTCGCGCAGGTGCTTCTCGTAGCGGCCTTCCAGACCGCAGATCAGCGCATCGGCCTCGCCGCGCCTCAGCGCCAGTGCGCCGATGACGGTGGTGTTGGTGCGCACGATGGTGCGGGCGGCTTCGGGAATGACGCCGCGGCGGCCGACCAGCGAGAAATAGAGATCGACATATTCGCGGAAGCGCGGATCGTCTTCCGGATTGATGACCTCGAAATCCTGCAGCGGGCGGATACGCAGACCGTAGCGCTTCAGGCGGGTCTCGATGACCTGCGGGCGGCCGATCAGGATCGGTTCGGCGAGGCCTTCCTCGAGCAGCACCTGGGCGGCGCGCAACACGCGCTCGTCTTCGCCTTCGGAGAAGATGACACGCTTGCGTTCTGCTGCCTTGGCCGCGGTGAAGATCGGCTTCATGACGAAACCGGAGCGGAAGACGAAGCGGTTCAGCTGATCGAGATAGGCGTCGAAATCCTGGATCGGGCGGCGCGCCACGCCGCTCTGTTCGGCGGCCTTGGCAACCGCAGGGGCGATGCGCAGGATGAGGCGCGGATCGAAGGGCGAGGGGATCAGGTAGTCGGGGCCGAAGACGGGCGTTTCGCCGGAATAGGCGCGGGCAGCGACATCCGACGGCTCTTCGCGGGCAAGGGCGGCGATGGCACGCACGGCCGCCATCTTCATTTCCTCGTTGATCGTCTCGGCGCCGCAATCGAGCGCGCCGCGGAAGATATAGGGGAAGCAGAGGACGTTGTTGACCTGGTTGGCGAAATCCGAGCGGCCGGTGCAGATCATCGCATCGGGGCGGGCGGCACGGGCAAGATCCGGCATGATTTCCGGCGTCGGATTGGCGAGCGCCATGATCAGCGGCTTATCGGCCATCTGCGCCAGCAGCTCGGGCTTCAGTACGCCGGCGGCCGACAGACCGAGGAAGACGTCGGCGCCGCCGATATTTTCGGCGAGCGTACGCGTCTCGCTCCTCTGGGCGTAGACGGATTTCCATTCGTCCATCAGCTCGATGCGGCCCTCATAGACGAGGCCTTCGAGATCGTGGACCCAGATGTTTTCGCGCTTGGCGCCGAGGATCACCAGCAGGTTCAGGCAGGCAAGGGCGGCTGCACCGGCGCCGGAGGCGACGATCTTGACGTTTTCGATCGCCTTGCCGGCGAGTTCCAGCCCGTTGAGGATCGCGGCGGCGACGATGATTGCCGTGCCGTGCTGATCGTCGTGGAAGACCGGGATCTTCATCTTTTCGCGCAGGCGCCGCTCGACCTCGAAACATTCCGGCGCCTTGATGTCTTCGAGATTGATGCCGCCGAAGGTCGGCTCCAGCGAGGCGATAGTCGAGACCATCTGCTCGACGCCTGCGGCGTCGATTTCGATATCGAAGACATCGATGCCGGCGAATTTCTTGAAGAGCACGGCCTTGCCCTCCATCACCGGCTTCGAGGCCAGCGGGCCGATATTGCCGAGGCCAAGCACTGCCGTGCCGTTGGAAATGACGGCGACGAGATTGGCGCGCGAGGTATATTCGGCCGCCATTTCGGGATTGTCGCGGATGGCAAGGCAGGGGGCTGCGACGCCGGGCGAATAGGCAAGTGCCAGGTCGCGCTGGTTGCCGAGCGGCTTGGTTGCCTGGATCTCCAGTTTGCCGGGGCGGGGATAGCGGTGGAAGAACAGCGCCTGCTCGTCGAGATCGCCGCCTGTCAGGTTCTTTTCCGTCTTGGATTTTTCCTGGTGATCCATTGCCGCCTCCGTGCACGTCTTTTGTGCTCCCTGCATACATCAATCGGTTAGCGGCGACAGTATGGAAATAGGGATGGGAGAAGTTTTCGTGAGACGGGCGGGCGGAGGGGCATCTCCAATTGACAGCTGGACACTGCGCGATCGCTGCCTCATCCTTTGGTGATGCTGCCCATCCTCGAAATCCTCCCGAATGAGCCAACCGCCGAAGAGCGGAACGAAGTGCTCAAATTGCTATTGGACCTCAACGCTCCGCACACGACTCACCTGATCGAGCAGCCCGATCTCGGGATAGTCCTGAGAGATCCCGACACTTTCGACATCATCGGGGGTCTCTATGCCGTGGAGGAGTACAATTGGCTTTTTATCAAATACCTGGTTGTTCCAGCTGCGCGCAGAGGCGAAGGTTTTGGTACCAAGCTGATGGAGCAGGCAGAGCGCATAGCCCGCGAGCGCGCTTGTTTGGGTATCTTTCTCGACACCTTCGATTTTCAAGCGAAACCCTTCTATCTCAAACTGGGCTTCGAGCAGTTCGGCGAACTTGAAGGCGACGCCCAAACGCCGCGCCGTTTCTTCCTGAGAAAGCTATTTTCCAGCGTGCGCTGATATTTGCGCGAAGCAGCAGGTTACTGCTGCTGAAGGGCGAGCCTGGCACCCAAGGCCATGTAAACCGTGCCGACGACCTTTCCCTGCCACCGCCCAACCCGGCGGTTGCTCTGCAGCCAGCCGCCGATAGAACCGGCCGCGATCGCCAGAAGCGACGTTACGCAGATGCTGAGCCCGACGAAAATGATTCCGAGCAGGGCGAATTGTGCGATGGCGGACCCGCTTTCCGGATGGATGAACTGCGGCAGGAAAGCCAAGAAGAACAAAGCCGTCTTGGGATTCAGGATCTCGGTAAAGAGTCCCTGACGAAAGGCGCGCATGGGGCTGATCGCTTGTGCCTTGGGCATGTCGAGGCTTTGCGCCTTCTCGAAGAAGGCCCGGAATCCGAGATAAATCAGGTAAGCGACGCCGGCATATTTGACGATTTCAAACGCCAGGGCTGACGTGGCAAGCAATGCCGACAGGCCGAAGGTTGCCATCGTCGTATGGACAAGATCACCCGCAGCAATGCCGAGGCCCGTTGCCATTCCGGCGCGTTTGCCGCCGCTGATGGCTCTGGCCAGGGTGAGGAGTGTGGCCGGCCCCGGAATGATCATCAGACCCAGCACCACCAGGACATAGGTTGTCAAAACACCGAAACTGACCATCGATCTTCTCCAGGTTGGCGATCCTGTCTATCGCAATGGCAAATCAAAGCAACGAATTTGCATCCCGCCATTTACGAGGTTGCAAAGTAGGAACTTGCGCGGCGATCGCAACGGGCTACCACGCAAGGATCGCCGTCCGTCGGCGCCGGTACAAATTTTAAAAGTAATCTCAACGAGATACGCTTCGTTCTACCACGTCTATGTTAGCTAATCCTTTTCGAAACTTGTTTGCCGAAGGCAACGGGCGCAAAATCCCGGCCGCGACGGTGCGGGGCGCCGGTCGCATGGAGGAAACCATGGACAATTTGAACCTGACGACCCTGCAAAAGGGGCAGACGATGGTCAATGACGTGGCCATCAATGCGTTTGCCGCCGGATTTCGCGGCAATCTCCTGACCAGTAAAGACTTGGATTACAATGAGGCGCGGGCGATCTGGAATGCGATGATCGACCGGCGGCCCGGGCTTATCGCGCGTTGCGCCGGCGCTGCCGATGTCGTGCGCGCGGTGCGGTTTGCGCGCGACAATAATCTGCTCGTTTCGGTGCGCGGCGGCGGCCACGGTATTGCCGGCAACGCCGTCTGCGAGGGCGGCGTCGTCATCGACCTGTCGGCGATGAAATCGGTGCGGGTCGACCCGGAGACGCGCCGCGCCAGGATCGAGCCGGGGGCAACGCTTGCCGACGTCGACCAGGAAACGCTCGCCTTCGGGCTGGTGCTGCCGACCGGCATCAATTCGACCACCGGCATAGCCGGCCTGACGCTCGGCGGCGGTTTCGGCTGGCTGACCCGCAAATTCGGGCTGACGATCGACAATCTGATTTCGGTGGATGTGGTGACGGCCGATGGCGAGCTGGTCAAGGCGAGCGAGACGGAAAGACCGGACCTGTTCTGGGCGTTGCGCGGCGGTGGCGGCAATTTCGGCGTCGTTACCTCCTTCGAATTCCAGCTCAACCCGCTCAAGACAGAGGTCCTCGCCGGGCTGGTGGTGCATCCGTTCGCTGACGCGGAAAAGGTGCTGAGGGAATATCGGCAGGCGCTGGAAGCCGCACCCGATGAACTGACCTGCTGGGCGGTGATGCGCCAGGCGCCGCCGCTGCCGTTCCTTCCGGCCGAATGGCATGGCAAAGAGGTCGTGGTGCTTGCGATGTGCTATTGCGGAGACATCGCGGCCGGGGAAAAAGCGACGGAAAGATTGCGGGCGATCGGAAAACCGATTGCCGACGTCGTCGGCCCGGTACCGTTTACCGGCTGGCAGCAGGCATTCGACCCGCTGCTGACGCCAGGTGCGCGCAATTACTGGAAGAGCCAGGATTTCGCCTCGCTCTCCGACGCAGCGATCGAGGTGTTGCTCAACGCCGTGCGCAAGCTGCCGGGACCAGAATGCGAAATCTTCATCGGCCATGTCGGCGGTGCGGCCGGCCGCATTCCGACTGAGGCCACCGCATTTCCGCAGCGCAGCTCGCATTTCGTCATGAACGTGCATGCACGCTGGCGGGAAAGCGGGATGGATGCAAGCTGCACCGGCTGGGCGCGTGAGCTTTTCGAGGCAACCAAGCCGCATGCTGTGGGAACCGCCTATATCAACTTCATGCCTGAGGACGAGGCCGATCGGGTGGAAAGCGCCTATGGCGCCAATTACGGCCGGCTTGCCGAAATCAAGCGGCGCTACGATCCGAACAATCTGTTCCGCATGAACCAGAACGTCAAACCGACGGTGGCCATGCGGGCTGCTTAGCCGGATCATCCCGCGCTCAAGTGACAGCGCTCGGGCGCGGGATGCCGATCGGCTGTCACCCCTCGGTGAGTTCGATCAATTCCTTCAGCAGAGCCGTGTCGTCCGAGCCGGCGCGGTCGTCTGGCCTTAGGACATGGGCGAGCCATGCGCCATCCGCCGCCAGGCGAATGATTTCGAGCCGCATTCCCGCGTCGGTTTCGGCGTGCCTGACCAGCCGGTCATTGATCCATTTGTGCCAGAGGCTTTTGGAGTAGGGGTCGGCCAGCACGGTCATCGTCTGCGCCGACCATGGGCTGTTGTTGAGAGCGCGATCGGAAAAAAGAGTACGGACATAGGCGCGGCTGAATGTGCCGTGGCCGCCCTTGTCCTTTTCCAGTTCCTGGTCGATTTCGCGGTCGAGGTTTTCCATCATACCGTCGAACACGGCCTCAATAAGAGCCTGCTTATTGGGGAAGTGGTGAAACAGACCTCCTTTTGTCACACCGGCAGCACTTGCGACTGCCTGCAGGCTGACGGCGGCCAGACCCTTCTCCAGTGCCAGCTTGGTGGCACAATCGAGAAGAGCCTGCCGCACGACTTCCGGTTGTTTCTTTCTGTTGCGGGGACTATCTATCAATGCATGACCTGGGTTCGAGATGCGTTTCGTGACGAGAAGACCGGAGGGGATCAGTATCACTCCCGGGATCGCGGAGCTATCATACCAAAAGAAGTGATGTCGCTATCATACCAACCGGTAGGTATCTTGCAATCCGAAATAAGATTGGCTATCTGTCGGCACAGGAGGCCCGCCGAACGTCATTTCGGCGGGCTGTGCTTTTTTGGACCTCAGCGGGACCATCAGGAAGGCTAGTGGATTATGCATTTTCATACGAAAACAGTGCGTTACGCACTAACGCTGGCGCTGTTCCTCGGCGTGGGATTGCCGGTTCACGCACAGGAAGGCGGCGCCATGCCGCCGGCCGCCGTCAGCGTGCTGACGCTGAACGCGCGTCCGGTTCCCGTTGTCAGCGAATTGCCCGGCCGCATCGCCGCGACGCGTGTTTCGGAGGTGAGGGCCCGGGTTTCCGGCATCCTGCAGGAACGGGTGTTCGAGCAGGGCAGTCTCGTTCATCAGGGCGACGTGCTCTATCGGATCGATCCGGCCCTGTTCCGGGTCCGCGTCGCCAGCGCCGAAGCCAGCCTCGAGCGCGCCAGGGCGACGCAGCTGAATGCCCGGCAGCAGCTGGATCGGCAGAAGTCGCTGCGCGACCGCGATGTCGCAAGCGGGGTCGAATATGATGCGGCGGCTGTCGCCCTTGCCCAGGCCGACGCCGATGTCGCGCTGGCGCAGGCAGCACTCGACGAAGCGAAGATCAATCTCGGCTATACCGAAATCCGGGCACCGATCTCAGGCATCATCGGCGCCGCACTGGTGACCGAAGGCGCGTTGGTGACGGCAGATGCCGGCGATGCGCTGGCGATGATCCAGCAGATCGACCCCGTCTATGCCGACTTCACGCAATCCTCCGGCGACTTGCTGGCGCTGAAGCGGGCGGTCGAGAATGGCAACCTCGCCTCGACGGAACAAGGCAAAGCCGACATCAAACTCGTCTTCGACGACGGCACGGTCTACGCCCAGGCCGGAAAACTGCTGTTCCGCAGCGCCAGCGTCGATGCGACGACGGGCCAGGTTACCCTGCGCGGCGAATTCCCCAATCCCAACGGCGATCTGCTGCCGGGTCTTTACGTCAGGGTCCGCATCGAGCAGGCCGTCCGCGAGAAGGCGATCCTCATCCCGCAACGCGCCGTCATCCGTGCGGCCGATGGCAAGGCGCAGGTCTATGTCGTAGAGGACGGAGACGTGGCGCAGCCGCGCGACGTCGAGCTCGGTCAATCCTCCGGCAATGAATGGGTGGTCGAAAGCGGCCTGTCTGCTGGCGAACGCCTGGTCGTCGACGGCGTGCAGAAACTGCAGCCGGGCGCCAAGGTCGCGCCGGAAGCGTGGCGGGATGGCGAAGTCGCGTCCGGCGACGCCAAGAAGCCGGAGTAAGATCAATGGCACGTTTCTTTATCGATCGCCCGATCCTGGCATGGGTCTTTGCGATCTTCATCTCCATCGCCGGCCTGATCGCGCTGCCGTTCCTCCCGGTCGCACAATATCCGAAGGTCGCGCCGCCGCAGCTCAGCATTACTACCAGCTATCCCGGCGCATCGCCGCAGGACATCTATCAGGGCGTCACCCGGCAGATCGAGGAAGAGCTGAACGGGGTCGAGCACCTTGCCTATTTCGAATCGACCTCCGACACCTCGGGCGCGATGACGATCACCGCGACGTTTGCGGCGGGCACCGATATCGACCAGGCCTCCGTCGACGTTCAGAATGCCATCCGCCGCGTCGAGCCGCGGCTGCCGCAATCCGTCAAGGATCAGGGCGTCACAGTCGAGGAGGCGTCGTCCGGCTTCCTGATGTTCATCTCGCTGACCTCGACCGACGGCAAGACCGATGAGGTGGCGCTCGGCGACTATCTCAACCGGAACGTCATCGGCGAGCTACGCCGTCTCGACGGCGTCGGCCGGGCGCAGCTGTTTGCCTCGCAGCGGGCGATGCGCATCTGGATCGATCCCGACAAGATGGTCGGCTTGAACCTCACCGCCTCCGACATCAGCGGGGCGATCTCGGCGCAGAATGCCCAAGTTGCGGCGGGCCAGATCGGCGCCGCACCCAATCCGATCTCGCAAGACCTGACGGCGACGGTACTGGTGAAGGGTCAGCTGACCGACAGCAAGGAATTCGGGAACATCGTGCTGCGCGCCAATGCCGACGGGTCGAACGTCCGGCTGCGCGACGTCGCGCGGATCGAAGAGGGCAGCGAGAGCTACAGCTTCTCCACCCGGCTGAACGGGCAACCGAGCGCTGCCATCGCCATCCAGCTGTCGTCGACGGGCAACGCCGTCAACACGTCCAATCTGGTCAAGGCGAAGATGGAGGAGCTGTCGCGTTTCTTCCCGGCGGGCGTCGAATATTCCGTTCCCTACGACACCAGCCCGTTCGTCTCGGCATCGATCGAGAAGGTGGCGCATACGCTCGCAGAAGCCGTCGCCCTCGTCTTTATCGTCATGCTCGTCTTCCTGCAAAGCTTCCGCTACACCATCATTCCGACGCTCGTCGTGCCGGTCGCGCTGCTCGGGACGCTGGCGGTGATGTTTGCCGCCGGCTTCTCGATCAACGTGTTGACGATGTTTGCGATGGTGCTTGCCATCGGCATCCTCGTCGATGACGCCATCGTCGTGGTCGAGAACGTCGAGCGTCTGATGGCGGTGGAAGGCCTGTCGCCGAAGGAGGCGACCAAAAAGGCGATGCGGCAGATCACCGGCGCAATCCTCGGCATCACGCTGGTGCTCTCCTGCGTCTTCGTGCCGATGGCGTTCTTCCCGGGTTCGACAGGCATCATTTACCGCCAGTTCAGCCTGACCATGGTCGTCTCGATCCTGTTTTCGGCCTTCCTGGCGCTGTCGCTGACGCCGGCGCTCTGCGCGACTTTCCTGAAGCCGATCAAGGGCCATCACGAGAAGAAGGGCATCGCCGGCTGGTTCAACCGAAAGTTCGAACGGCTGACCGGCAGGTACGCCCGCGCCGTCGAGGGACTGGCCAAGCGCTCCTGGCGGGTCATGGCGGTCTATGTCGCGGTCGTCGTCGGTCTCGGCTATCTCTTCGTCAACCTGCCGAGCAGTTTCGTGCCGGACGAGGACCAGGGCTTCCTGATCGTCGACGTGCAGGGGCCGCCCGAGGCGAGCCGTAACCGCACGGTCGCCTCGCTCGAAAGCATCGAGGCGATCTTCAAGAAGGAGCCGGCGGTTGCCAACGTCGTGGCGATCCAGGGCTTCAGCTTTTCGGGGCAGGGGCCGAATGCCGCCCTGGTGTTCGTTACCCTGAAGGACTGGGCCGAGCGTGGCGCGGGCAATTCGGTGCAGGAGATCTCCAACCGCGTCAATATGCAGCTGTTTGCGTTGAAGGATGCGACTTCCTTCGCATTGTCGCCGCCGCCGATCGAAGGCTTCGGCACGACCAACGGCTTCACCTTCCGCCTTCAGGATCGCGGGGCAAAGGGCCAGGCGGCACTGACCGAGGCGGCAGGAATGCTGCTCGGCAAGGCATCTGAGAACCCCATCATCGCCGGTATCCGGCCGGAGGGCATGCCTGATTCGGCTCAGCTGGTGCTCGTCATCGATCGCGAAAAGGCCAATACCTTCGGCGTCGCCTTCGCCGACATCAACAGCACGATCACCGCCAATCTCGGTTCGAGCTACGTCAACGACTTCCCGAATTCCGGCCGCATGCAGCGCGTCATCGTGCAGGCACAGGACAAGAGCAGGCTTCAGGCCGAAGACCTGATGAAACTCAACGTCCGCAATGCGAGCGGCGGCATGGTGCCGCTCTCATCCTTCGCGGTCGCCGAGTGGCAGAAGGGGCCGGCGCAGATCGTCGGTTACAACGGCTATCCCTCTGTTCGCATTTCGGGCGCTCCGGCGCCGGGATATTCATCGGGCGCGGCGATTACCGAAATGGAACGGCTGGCCTCCGAGCTTCCCGACGGCTTCGGCTTCGAATGGACCGGCCAGTCGCTGGAGGAGCTCAAATCGGGATCGCAGGCGCCCTTCCTGTTCGGTCTCAGCATCCTTTTCGTCTTCCTGCTGCTATCGGGGCTATACGAGAGCTGGTCGATCCCGTTGTCGGTGATGCTGGTCGTGCCGCTTGGGGTCATCGGCTGCGTGCTCGCGGTAATGAGCCGCGACATGTCCAACGACATCTACTTCAAGGTCGGCCTGATCGCGATCATCGGTCTGTCGGCGAAGAACGCCATCCTGATCGTCGAATTCGCCAAGGACGGCTTTGCCGAGGGAAAATCGCTGATGGATGCCGCGATCGAAGGCGCTCGGCTGCGCTTCCGGCCGATCATCATGACCTCGCTCGCCTTTACATTGGGCGTGGTGCCGCTGGCAATCGCCACCGGCCCAAGTGCGGCCAGCCAGAATGCGATCGGCACCGGCGTGCTGGGAGGCATGGTCTCGGCGACGGTGCTGGCGATCTTCTTCGTTCCCGTCTTCTTCGTCTTCGTGCTGCGTCTCTTGAGGACGAAGCGGCCGGAGACTGTGAACGAGGAGGCACCGGCCGGGCAGGAACCGGCAACGGTGACGTCGCCGACATAGGGTGACCAGTCACCCGAGGTGAAGGTTCACCCGAGGCGACGAATAACCTGAGGTGAGGAGTTGGCGGGTTGCCTTGTGTAATCCGCCAGAAACCTATCCACCGGGCTTCGGCGTGATCGTCACGTCGGCGCCATAGGCATCGCGCAGTTCACTTTCCTGTCCCGGCTGCCGGTCGGCCGCCTGGTGCAGCAGGGTCGACACGTATCCTTGCGAGCGCGTCCCCTCGATCAACGTGATATCGGCATTTCCAGGATTGTCGGAACGCTCGAACCATTCGACGGGGCGGTGCAGAAAATTCATTTCGACCGCCCGGTTGGTGACGCCATGGCCGACGATCACGACGTTGTGGCTGCTATTTTCAGCGTCGCGCATGACGGTCTGAAGGAAAAGGCGGACACGCTGGGCCACATCCGCCCGGCTCTCGCCATCTGGCGGCCGCGCGTAGAACTTGCCGCTGTTGCTGCGCAGTCTCGCCCATTTTTCGAATTCCTCGGGAAATTTCTGCTTCTGTTCGGCATGGTCATAGATTTCGGTGAACAGACCGAAATCCTGCTCGCGCAGCAGGTAATCCTCCCGGATTTCGCCGACATAGCTTTCCGGCAGGGCTGTAAGCAAGGCATCCTTGCTTTGCCGTGTTCTGAGGAATGGCGAGTACCAGATCTGCAGCTTGCCGAAATCCGCGCCCGGCAGTGTCTTCAAATAGGAGGCGATCGCGCCGCCGGCTTCCACCGCTTGGCGGTGACCCCACTCAGTCAGCGGCACATTGTGATCGCCGAATTGCCGATAGGCCTGTTCGTTGAGGTTGCCGAGAGATTCGCCGTGGCGAACGAGAAAGAGACGCATCAGCCATCCCGCAATGTCGGATCTGGAATCGCCTTCATCATGAACGCGCTCGATGGAGAGGGCAATATTGCCGGCGCGCAGGGCTTTTCCCCAGTCTGTCATCTTCCTGAAACACGAGTCTGGTTTTGGAAGGCTAGATGAAAGATGGGGCATGAGCGACAGCTCGTGATAGACATGATGGAACCCAGACATTTCCGAACGCTCTTCATTTCCGATGTCCATCTCGGCTCGAAGGCCGCGAAGGCCGATTTCCTTTTGGATTTCCTGCGCCACCACGAGGCCGATACGATCGTGCTCGTCGGCGACATCGTCGACGGCTGGCGCCTGAAGCGCAGCTGGTACTGGCCGCAGGTCTGCAACGATGTCGTCCAGAAGCTGCTGCGCAAGGCCCGCAAGGGCACACGCGTCGTCTATATCCCCGGCAATCACGACGAATTCCTGCGCGACTTCCCGGGAATGCATTTCGGCGGCATCGAGGTCGTCGACCGCATGATGCATGATGGCGCCGACGGCAAAAAATACCTGATTTTGCACGGCGACGAGTTCGATGTGGTCGTCCGCAACGCACGCCTGCTCGCCTATCTCGGCGACTGGGCCTACGATACTGCTATCCGCATCAACATCCTCCTGGCGGCAGTGCGCCGACGCCTCGGCATGCCTTACTGGTCGTTCTCGGCCTGGGCGAAGCTGCAGGTCAAGCATGCCGTCAACTTCATCGGCGAGTTCGAGCGCGTCGTGACAGAGGAAGCCCGCAAAAGCGGCGCCGACGGCGTGATCTGCGGACACATCCATCATGCCATCATCCAGGACATGGACGGCATCCGCTACATCAATACGGGCGATTGGGTGGAAAGCTGCACGGCGGTGGCCGAGCACGACGACGGCACGTTCGAACTGATCACCTGGCGGGCGCTTGCCAGCAGTGTGCCGGCGCTTGCCGCCATCGAAATGCATGACCAGGGCGAGTTCGCCCCGCAGGCCGCGTGATTTGGGGGGCGCCTGATTTGAGGGCCGTCTGATTTTTGGGGCCGGCGTATCAGCGCCGCGCGCTCCAGGAGTTTAGCCGTTACCGTCAGGCGACAGGCACTATTTATTTTCTAAAACGTTTCAGTAGGGCTATTTCTCGCAATGGTCGCCTCCAGGGTGGTGTGTTAGGACAACGATCAGTTTCCTTCAGGTCCACCGATGATTCCCGCTCAACATTCCCCGAGTGAGGGAGCGCCTCCGCGCTTCCGGCTGCTCAGCGCGCTTTCCTATTGCGCGCCACTGCTCGTCAACGGCATCGTTCTGCCGTTCTTTCCGATGTGGCTCGCAACCCACAGCTTCAGCGACCACGAGATCGGCGTTATCCTTGCCATACCGATGGTGGTTCGCGTGTTGGTGGCGCCTGTTGTCGCCATGATCGCCGACCGTTTGAAGGAGCGCGCCGACGTGCTGCTCTGGTCGGGCAGCCTGTCGCTGCTGACGGCGATCGCGCTCTTCTGGACGACGACCTTCTGGCCGGTGACGATCGTCTATGCACTGCAGGGCGCCACTTTCGCGCCCTATGTGCCCGTCGTCGAATCGATCGTCATCTCGGGCGTGCGCCGCTGGGGCCTCGATTACGGGTCAATGCGCGTCTGGGGTTCGATTGCCTTCATCGTCTCGACGCTGGTCGGTGGCCAGCTGATCAGCCGGTGGGGCGGCGGGATGGTGCTTGATATCATGGTGTTCGGCTTTGCCATGACCGTGGTGATGGCGATCTTCTGCCCGCGCATCGGGCCGACGCGTCGGCGTGGCCAGCCGATCAACATTCCGGCCGCCACCGGCAGCGGGTTGCGCGAGCCGCACTTGCTGCTGCTGCTGATCGGTGTCGCCATTCAGCAGTCCAGCCATGCGGTGCTCAACGCCTTTTCATCGATCTACTGGCATCATCTCGGCTTTTCCGGCACTGAGGTCGGCCTGCTCTGGAGCGTCGGCGTCGCTTCCGAAGTGACGGTGTTCTTCCTGTCGAAGCGTCTCAACCGGCGCTTCGACGCCTGGACCCTGATCCGCTTCGGCTGCGCGGTCAGCGTCTGCCGCTGGATACTGTTTCCGATGAATACCGGCTTTGCCGGTTTTTTCCTGCTGCAATGTTTCCACGGCTTCACCTATGCCTTCGTGCATACCGGGGTGCAGCGGCGGATCATGGCGACGGTGCAGGAGACGCAGGAATCCTCGGCGCAAGGCGCCTACTTCTTCTATGTCGGCATGGCAATGGCGCTGATGACGCTGGCGTCGGGTTATCTCTATGCCTGGCTCGGCGTCGTCAGCTATTACGTTATGGCGCTGGTGGCGTTCTCCGGCCTCGGCTTGGTCATCTCGGCCTACTACCTTCAGCCCCAAAACGTGCTTTCGGGCGGAAAGACCAGGGAAGCGGCGTAGCGCAGGCCGGGTTCGCGATCGCGGGCAAGCAGCAGCGGACCGTCGAGATCGACGAAATCGGCATTCTGGGCGAGCAGTGCGGCCGGCGCCATGGCAAGCGAGGTGCCGACCATGCAGCCGATCATGATGCTGAAACCGAGCCGTTCTGCCTCGGCCTTCATCGCCAGGGCCTCCGTCAGGCCTCCCGTCTTGTCGAGCTTGATGTTAATCGCGTCATAGCGGTCTGCAAGGCTTGCGAGATCGCCGGTGTGGTGGACACTTTCGTCGGCGCAGACGAGAAGCGGGCGACGGATTTCGGCAAGCAGAGCGTCGCGGCCGGCCGGCAGCGGCTGCTCGACGAGAGCCACACCCGCTTGCGCCGCGATGTTGAGATGTCGTTCCAGCACGGCTTCCGGCCAGCCTTCATTGGCGTCAAGGATGATGGCGGCATCGGGTGCGGCCGCGCGGACGGCGCGGATACGGCTTTCATCGTCGCCGGTTCCGACCTTGACCTTGAGCAGCGCGCGGCCTGCATGTTCGCGAGCCTTTGCGGCCATCACCTCCGGCTCACCGAGCGAGATGGTGTAAGCGGTGGTGAGCGGCTTCAGATCGGCAAGGCCGAGACGGGCCGCGACGCTTTCACCCGTTTGTTTCGCTTCCAGGTCCCAGAGGGCGCAATCGACGGCGTTGCGGGCAGCGCCCGGCGGCATGGCGGACAAGAGGTCGCGGCGGGAGATCCCGGCCTCGATCAGCGGACGCGCCGCCTCGATCTGGGCAAAAACGCTCTCCATGGTCTCACCGTAGCGGCGATAGGGCACGCATTCGCCAAGCCCCTGTACACCGTCTTCGGAGAGCGTGCAGGTAATCACCTCGGCCTCGGTCTTTGCGCCGCGCGAGATGGTGAAGGTCCCGGCAATCGGAAATGAATTCATCTGGATATCGAGGGTGCGCGGCATTATTGCAGTCCTGTGAGCATGGAATTCGAACGTTGCTTCTGTATATTGACGCGCCGGGCGGCGAACGATCCGCCGAGTCGGCAATGTCGCCGTGAGCCTTGAAAGACATAAGTATCTTGAACGCCGAGAATCGCAACGTTGCCTCACTTGACGTAGACGACCAGTCCGATGGCTCGGGGCAGCATGTGCGTCTCAGAGGCAGCTGGCGTAGCGCCTATGTGCATTTCGTGCTGCGTGACTTCGAGAAGCTGCTGCACCAGAAGGCCGGTGACCTGACGGTCGATCTTTCCGACATTACGGATATCGATACCGCCGGGATCTGGCTGCTGTGCCGGCTGAAGAAGGAAGAGGAGGCGGCCGGACGGTCGGTCCGCTTCGAAGGCACCAATCAGCATATCGACGAAATGCTGGCGATGTTCTCCGAGGAGTCGGCCAAACCGGAGCCGGAGTTGAAGGAGAAGGTGTCGCTTGCTGGGCGCATCTTCGCGCCGGTCGGCAAGATGGCCTACGACGTCTGGGACAATTTCGCCGCCGCCATGTATATCCTCGGCTCGGCGGTGCGCGGCGCACAGATGAAGTTCGGCCGCGGCAGCGGCGTTTCGCCGGCCTCGATCATCAACCAAATCGACAATATGGGCGTTCGCGCCGTTCCGATCATCCTTCTGATGTCGTTTCTGATCGGGGCGATCATTGCCCAGCAGGGCGCCTTCCAGCTGCGCTACTTCGGTGCCGAGGTCTTCGTCGTCGATCTCGTCGGCATCCTGCAATTGCGCGAAATCGGCGTGCTGTTGACCTCGATCATGATCGCCGGCCGTTCGGGCAGCGCGATCACCGCCGAGATCGGCTCGATGAAGATGCGCGAGGAGATCGACGCGCTGAAGGTGATGGGGCTCAACCCGATCGGCGTACTGATCTTCCCGCGACTGGTGGCGCTGACCATCGCGCTGCCGCTTTTGACGGTGCTGGCGAATTTCGCCTCGCTCGGTGGTGCGGCCGCCGTCGCCTGGGGCTATTCCGGCATCACCTTCGCCAACTTCCTGTCGCGCCTGCACGAGGCGGTGACGCTGTCCACGGTGCTCTCAGGCATGATCAAGGCGCCGTTCATGGCGCTGGTCATCGGCATCGTCGCCGCCGTCGAAGGGCTGAAGGTCGGCGGCAGCGCGGAATCGCTCGGCCAGCATGTGACGGCCGCGGTGGTGAAGGCGATTTTCGTCGTCATCCTGATGGACGGGCTTTTTGCGATGTTCTATGCAGCGATCGACTTCTAGCATGGCGAATCGCGTGGACGAGAAACCAATCGATACGGAAGACAGAAACGAGAGAGACATCGTGCTCTCGGCGCGCGACGTCACCGTCGCCTTCGGCTCCAAGGTGGTGCTCGACAATCTCAACCTCGACATCTATCGCGGCGAAATCCTCGGCTTCGTCGGCGCGTCGGGCACCGGCAAATCGGTGCTGATGCGCACGGTGCTGAGGCTATTGCCGCGCCGCTCCGGCACGATCAAGATCCTCGGCCAGGATTTCGACGAACTCGACGAACCGCAGCGCAACGCGCTCGACATGCGGCTTGGCGTGCTGTTCCAGCAGGGGGCCCTGTTTTCGTCGCTGACGGTCAAGGAAAACATCCAGGTGCCGATGCGCGAATATCTCGACCTGCCGCGCTCGCTGATGGATGAACTGGCGCATCTGAAGATCCGCATGGTCGGGCTCGCAGCCGATGCCGCCGACAAATACCCGTCCGAACTGTCAGGCGGCATGATCAAGCGCGCCGCCCTTGCCCGTGCACTCTCGCTTGATCCGGAACTCGTCTTCCTGGATGAACCGACCTCGGGTCTCGACCCGATCGGCGCCGCCGAATTCGATGAACTGATCGCCAACCTGCGCGATAGTCTGGGACTGACCGTCTATATGGTAACGCATGATCTCGACAGCCTGTTTTCGGTCTGCGACCGTATTGCCGTGCTCGGAAAGAAACGAGTAATGGTGGAAGGCACGATCAACGACATGCTGGCCTACGACGATCCGTGGGTGCAAGCCTATTTCAAGGGTAAGCGGGCGCGCTCGATCGTGCCGCAGGATGATGGCGCGCGGCACGGCAGCAGCGGGAAGTGACCGGATAAGATGGAAACCAAAGCCAATTATACGATTGTCGGTTTTTTCACGGTGATGGTCATCGCGGCGGCCTTCGGCTTCGTCTACTGGATGGCCGAATATGGCCGTGGTGGCCCGATGACCGAGCTGATCGTGCGTATTCCGGGTTCGGCCAACGGCCTCAGCGTCGGCTCGCCGGTGCGCTTCAACGGCATTCAGATCGGCTCGGTGCAGACACTGTCGATCGATGCCGACGATCCGCAATATTCGCTGGCTTTCACCCAGGTGCGCACCGATGCGCCGATCTACCCTTCCACCAAAGCCGCCCTTGAAATCCAGGGCTTGACCGGGGCTGCCTATATCGAACTTTCAGGTGGCCGCAAGGGCGAGGAAAGCATCCTCCAACATGCGCTCGACAACGGCAAACGCGCCGTCATCGTCGCCGACCAGTCGAGCGTCACCAATCTTTTGGCGACCGCCGACAAGATCCTCGATCGCGCCAATGATGCGGTCGGTGAACTTCAGGGTTTCATCGAGGATTCACGCGCGCCCCTGACCCAGACGTTCAAGAATGCCGAGACGTTCTCGGATGCGCTTGCAAAGAATTCCGGCAATATCGACGCCTTCTTGCAGAGTGTGGGTGAGCTTTCCAATACCGTGAAGGCGGTCTCCGGCCGTGTCGATTCGACGCTTCAAGCCGTGGAATCGCTGGTCAAGGCGGTTGATGCGAAGAAGATCGACAACATCGTCTCCAACGCCGACAAGATCACCGCCAATGTCGCCGATGCCTCTGGCGACCTTAAGGGGGCGATCCAGAAGTTCGACCAGACGGCCACCACCTTCAACGATTTCGGCAAACAGGCACAGGCGACGCTCGACCGCGTCGACACCCTTGTTGCCCAGATCGACCCGGCCAAGCTGAAGGGCTCGGTTGACGATATCTCGCAGGCGACCAAGGATGCACGCGCCGCGGTCGCGTCGATCCGCGATGTCGCCAACACGGTTTCGGGGCGTCAGAAAGATATCGACCAGACGATCCAGGACGTCTCGCAGCTTGCCAACAAGCTGAATTCGGCCTCGACCCGCATCGACGGTATCCTGATCAAAGTCGATGCCTTGCTTGGAACCGACAACACACAATCGCTGTTTACCGAGGCGCGCGATACGCTGGAATCCTTCAAGAAGGTCGCCGACAACCTGAATGCGCGCATCGGGCCGATCGCCGACAATCTGCAGAAATTCTCAAGCGGCGGTTTGCGCGACGTGCAGACGCTCGTCAACGACATGCGTGGAACCGTCAACAATCTGAACGATACGATCACCAACTTCGACCGCAATCCCCAACGGCTGATCTTCGGCGGGGACACGGTGAAGCAATATGACGGCCGGACGCGGCGTTAACTGGGAAGTCAGGGGTAGCCTAATATGGTCGCATCGCATCTGTTGTCGCGCCGTTCATGGATCAGGGGAACGGTGATCGCGCTGCCGCTGACGGCGCTGATCCTTTCCGGGTGCGGCACTGCGGCCAAGAACGATACCTATGACCTTTCCGCCGCCGTCGACGGCGACGGACCGGCGGCCAAATCCCGCCAGATCCTGATCGCATCGCCAACGGCGCTGAGTGCGCTCGGCAGCGAGCAGATCGTCATCCGCGTCTCGTCCTCGGAAATCCAGTATCTCTCGCGGGCGCAATGGGGCGACAAGCTGCCGCGCATGGTGCAGTCGAAGCTGGTGGAAGCCTTCGAGAACTCCGGCAAGCTCGGTGGCGTCGGCATGCCGGGGCAGGGACTGGCGATCGACTATCAGGTCGTCACCGATATCCGCTCCTTCGAGATCGACGCTTCAAACGGCAACCAGGCGGTGGTCGAAATCTCCGCCAAGATCCTCAACGACCGCAACGGCTCGGTGCGCGCCCAGAAGGTATTCCGCGCCACGGCGCCGGCCGGCGGCGATAATGGCGGCTTCGTCAAGGGTCTCGACCGTGCCTTCTCAATGGTTGCCTCCGAGATCGTCAACTGGACGCTGCGCTCGATCTGATCCGGTGTTTGCAGGAGAACGCCGCAATGTGACCTTGCCGGCGTTTAAAAATATTTGTCCCGACGGCGCCTGGATTGTCACCCTATCCAATTTAGCCTGAGGGTAGTTTTCAGATAACCGGCAGCAAAAGCCTTTCGGCAGGTTTCTGTTTCCTGCATGCCGTTATCTCAAACGCTGGGCATTTTCGGGCGACGTGCATCGAGCGCTTATTTCGTCGGTTGCGAATCCGTCATCGTCGCTCCCGGCTGGTTGCCCGGTGTCGTGGAAGCTGTCGCACTCGATGACGACGACAGGGTGCTGTCCAGCAGTCCTGCCATCTTGTCGTCGCGCAGGCCTGCGGTCTTTTCGCCCATGACAACGCCGACGACGCGGCGGCCATCCTTCCGCGCCGATGTCACGACATTGTAGCCCGATGCATCGGTAAAGCCGGTCTTGATGCCGTCGACGCCGTCATAGCGATACATGAGGTTGTTGTGGCCGCGCAGCTTCATGCCGCGGAACTGGAAGCCGCGCATGGAAAATAGCTTGAACTCCTCGGGGAAATCCCGCATCAGCGAGACGCCGAGGGTCGCCATATCGCGTGCGGTGGTGACCTGCTCGGGATCGGGAAGGCCCGAGGGATTCTTGAAGACAGTATCCTTCATGCCGAGTTGGCGCGCCTTGTCCGTCATCGCCATGGCGAAAGCCTGTTCGGAGCCACCAAGCTGTTCGGCGATCGCCACGGCAGAGTCGTTGGCAGACAAGACGACGATGCTTTCGACCGCTTCGCGCAGCGTCACCTGGCGGCCTGCGCCGACAGCGAGTTTAAAGGGTTCCTTGCTCTCGGCATTTTCCGACATGGTGAGCTTCTGCTCCCAGTTGAGGCGCCGCTCATGCAGGGCCTCGAAGGCGAGATAGAGAGTCATCATCTTGGTCAACGACGCCGGATAATTCAATTCGTCCTGATTGGAGCCTTCGAGGACCTGACCGGAGTGCGCATCGACGACGAAGCTTGCCTGGCCGGCCTGGGCCAGAGTGAAAGCGCCCATCAGCATGGCGGACGAGAGCGCGGTGGCAAGGAGCCGGGAGGTCGTCTTGGTCATCGATGTTACTGTCTCTGTCGTTGGACGGTCGGGTGAGCCATCGGCTAAACGCAAGCGGATCCAGAAAGTTTGTGACGAAATGAAGGACAGGCGGCAATAAAAAGGCCCCATCCACAGCTGATTGCTTTTGTCTTACCGTCTTGGGTTTTGACAATGGCGCGCAGGGGCACGTAGAAATTCAACATGAGCATGAAGCGCGCGCCTTTCTCCCGCCATATCAGCACCTGCCTGCAGGTTGCGATCGCGCGCGCCTTTGACGGACGAGGTCTCCGCGTCCTGCTGTGACGTCGGGGCGCTCTCTGCGTCCGGCGCGCGGCTGGACGTAAAGCCCCTCACCACGTCAATCCAGGTTGCCAGGGAGACAGGCAGCGTGCTCAATCTTTATCATGTCAATTCGCTCGTCCATTGGGAGGAGCGCGAGATCCATCTGCGCGATCATATGATCGGCTTCTTCTCGCAAGAGGTCCGCAGTTTTCTGAGATCGGTCAATCCGGCCTGGGATGTTCGAAGGGTCGAGGCTCCCAGCTTGATGCCGCGATCACTGGTTTCGAGCGCTTATTCGAATGCCGATATCTGGGTTCAGGAACAACTGTCAGCCGGTGATAACGCGCTGGTATTGAGGCCGGAGACCACGCCATCGACCTATGCCTACATGCAGCATATTCTCGGCAATCACTCGAAGACGCGGCTGCCGCTCTGCGTCTGGCAGGCCGGCAGATCCTATCGCCGTGAGCAGGAGCAGCCGACCAAGCACATGCGGCTGAAGGAGTTCTGGCAGCTCGAGTTCCAATGCGCCTTCACGGCCGACAGCGGCAACGACTATCACGCCGCCTGCCTCGAGCCGGTGCACCGCATGATCGCCTCGCTGATCCATCTGCCGACGCGGATCGTGCCCTCCGACCGGCTGCCGGCCTATTCCGAGGTGACGATGGATATCGAGGTCGACAATGGCGACAAATGGATGGAGGTCTGCTCGATCTCGCGACGCAGCGATTTTCCGCAGCGTTACCGGTCGCAGCCGAAGAGGGGAGCTGCCGTCGACCATGATGTCCTCGTGCTCGAGATCGCCATCGGCCTCGATCGGTGCGTCTACAACTGGGGGGTAGCAGCCTATCGGTAAGATGGAGCCGGGGCCGCTGGTGGCGATTCCGGATCTCCGCGATGGCGATGCGCGTGGTAGCGGGATTCTGTCGTCGCTGGCGCGTTGAACCTTCGGGCATCTCGTTGGTAAGAGTAATGATCAGCAAAGGAGCACGATTGTCGTTCTCCTTCGCCCGAGATGTATTCACTCAACGACAGGATCGGAAACCATGCTGATTATCTTCGGCGGCTTGCCGGGTAGTGGAAAAACGACTGTCGCCCGCGTGCTCGCGAAACGGCTGGGAGCCGTGTATGTGAGGGTTGACACCATCGAGCAGGCGATCAGAGCGGGTGTCCCTTCAATAGACGTCGGTCCGGCAGGTTATGTTGTCGCCTATGGGGTTGCCGAGGATAATCTCACGCTCGGCCGTATGGTGATCGCCGACTCGGTCAATCCTCTTCAGATAACGCGCGACGCCTGGCTGGCAGTCGCGGCGCGATCTGCGGTGACCGCGGTCGAGGTCGAGGTGATTTGTTCCGACAAGATCGAGCATCGCCGCCGGGTCGAGACGCGTGAAACCGACGTCGAAGGACTTGTCAAACCGACGTGGCAGGAAACCGTCGAGCGGGTGTATGACCATTGGGAGCGGAGGCCGATCGTTGTCGATACGGCCGCGAAGGATGTGCAAGAGATCGTCGACGCGTTGATCGTCAGGCTGGGGATTGATCGCCCGCTTTCGATTTGATGTCGGGTCTTGTAGGGCGTGCCGTGAATGCCCCTTGCCCTGCCGGGCATCTCCCCCACAAGGCGGGAGAATACAGGAGGCATGGACTATCGGTCCCTCTCTGCCGGCGGACGATATGTCTCTGCCGACGTTTTATGAAAAAGCAATGTCGGCGGCCCGGGCGGATATCCACCGTCGCCTTGCCCGCGTCGAAACCGTCGAGCGTTTCATTGTGGTGGGCGATGATCGCGGAGAAGGTGAGGGTCGCCGTGTCGCCGGTGGTGTGGCCATCGGCAATCAAAGTCACATCATATCCGAGGGAAACGGCGCGCCTGACTGTCGTGTCGACGCAAAATTGCGACATGCAGCCGCCGATGACGAGGCGGGTAACCGAGCGTTCGTTCAGGCGTTCGGCAAGATCGGTTTCGAAGAAGGAGTCGGCGCTCTTCTTGCGCACGACCACCTCGCCCTGTCTCGGCGCAATCTCCTCGCGCAGTGCCCATCCCGCCGTGCCGACGGCCAATCGATGACCGGTGTCGCCGTCATGCTGGACGAGCACGATCGGCGCGCCTGCCTGCCGAGCCTTTTCTTGCAGTGCGGCCAGCCGCGCGACGGTGCCGTCGAGTGCTGCATCGATCTGAGGCTGCCTCTCCAGCGTAGCTTTTCGGGAGAGGATCGCATTCTGCACGTCGATGATCAGAAGGGCCTGCGTCATTCGGGAGAGGTTTCCGTGGCTGGATGGCAAAGTCGGGTCTGGGTGGCGGTATTGCTTACGAATGGCTGCTGGAGATCTTATCTGGACAGTGAAGCCGGAGAGATCTTAGTCGCACTCTTAAAGCGCGTCGCATCAAACTTGATTCATGCGACGCGCTTTAGTCCTTTGTTTTTATGCATGTCGTTATCCCGGAACCGCTGCACACTTCCGGGCGACATGCATTAGTTCCACTGGCATCGCAAAAGAAAAGCCGCCTGACATATGTTCAAGCGGCTTTCCCAATTCCAGTTCAGATCAGCGAACTTAGCTGAGCCTGCCTGCGGCGTGGGCGAGCATGGTGTAAACCTTGCCGGTATCCGAGGTGAGGTAGGACTGCGTCACCGTCCGGTTCGGGTCGGTGCGGGCAACATCGGCAAGCAGCTTTTCGAAGTCACCGATGTAGCGATCGACGGCGGTGCGGAATTCCGGTTCGCGGTCATATTTGCGCTTGATCTCGTCGAAGGTCTGCTGGCCCTTCAGCGTGTAGAGGCGACGGGTGAAGACGTCGCGCTCGCCGCGCTGGTAACGGCGCCAGAGATCGACCGAGGCGTCGTGGTCGATGGCCCGGGCAATGTCGACCGAGAGCGAGTTCAGCGATTCGACGACGTGGCGCGGATTGCGGCTGTCATTGCTGCGCGCGGCCGGTGCGGCGGTTTCCGCCGGCCGGGCCGGAGCGCGGGCAGACGCCTCGTCGGCGGCCTCCTCACGCGACGCGCCGCGCAGGAGATCGCTGATCCAGCCGCCGCTTTCCGGAGGAGCCGGCTCCTGGCGCCCTGTGTCCTGGCGAAGAGGCTGCGGGGCGGCGCGCTGCGGGGCGGCAGCGGGTGCTGTCGGCGCGATCGTTCCGCGCAGACCCGTCGCTTCGATCGGCGGGGGCGCTGCCGGCTGCGGCGCCTGGGCTGCGACCGGCTGACTTACGACCGGCTGACTTGCGACCGGCTGGGCGGCACGCGGGGCCGGCTGCGCCTGGGCGAGCGTGCGGGCGACGGGCTCGGAAATCTCAAGCTGCTGGCTCGAGCGGCCGACAAGCTGGGAGATATCCTGCAGCGCCTTGATCTGCTCGGCGACGGCCCGGCGCATGGCCGAGGCGCTTTCCTTGGCTTCCTCGGGAAGATCGAAGGCGCCGCGCTTCAGTTCGGCGCGTGTGGCGTCGAGCTCGTTGCGGATGTCGGCGGCGGAGCGGCGGATATCATCCGTGGCGCCGGAGAAGCGGCCGACGGCATCATCGATCGCCTCGCGCAACGCCTCCCGCATGTTCTGGGCGGCGCCGTCGGAGGCGCGGCCGGCTTCGCCGAGCATGCGCTCGACTTCCGACAGCGAGGCCGTCAGACCGCCGCGAATACGGTTGGAGAGATCGCCGGAGCGGCGCTCGACATTGGCGAAGGTGCCGTCGATCGTCGTATTGGCTTCGTCGCCGGCGCGGGTGATTGCCTCGCGCATCGTCTCGGCCGCTTCCTGGGCGCGCTTCTCGGTTTCGGTGAGAATGCGGCCGATATCGGCCAAGGAGGATTGCACGCCCTGGCGCAGATTGCCGGTCACCTGGCTTGAGCGTTGCTCTGCCCGCTCGAACACAGTCTCGATCATGCCGCCGAGGCCGAGCATGGTCTTTTCGATCTCGGCGGAGCGTTGGACGAGGCCGACGGAGAGCGTCTGCAGGGCGCTTTCGCGCTCCTCGAGCGTCGAGGCGAGATTGGACTGGGCGGCGCCGAGGAGCTGCGAGGCCTGAGTGAGGACCTTGGAGTGTTCGTCGAAGCGGCCGATGATGCCGCCGACCTGCGACAGCGTCTGGCCCGAGATGTCGGAGAGGCGGTCGACCTTGCCTTCGAGCAGCCTGGTCGAGGCCGAGACCATTTCGGCGGCCCTGTTGGCGGACTCGGCAAAACGCGTGGTGGTGTCGCCGAGACGGCCGTCGACGGTGGTCAGCTGCTCGGCGGCGCGGTTCATCATCATCGCCATCGCCGCGCTGCTTTCCGCCATGCGCTCGACGAGGCCATTGACGTTGCCGACCAGGCTGTTTTCGATGGCGCTGACGGCATTGGCGACATTTTCGGTACGGGCGGCAACGGCGCTGGCGAGCGCTTCGTTTTCGGCGCGCAGACGGTCGGCGCTGAGGTTGGCTGCGGCGGTGATGCGGGCGGCGGCCTGCTCGCCGGCGTCGGTATACCGGTCGATGATCGGACGGGCGGTTTCGTCGAGGATGCGCGTCAATTCGACCGAACGGCCCGACAGCATCGAGTTGAGGTCGCGGGTGCGTTCGTCGAGCGTCGAGCGGATCGAATTGCCGCGCGCTTCGAGCGCCCGGTCGATCTCGGAGAAGGTCGTATCGATCTCGCGAGCACGCTCCTCGAGATTGGAGCGGATAGCGCTGCTGCGGGCTTCGAGCGCCCGGTCGACATCCGCCATGGTGGCGGAAATCTCGCTTCCGGCCCCCGACAGCGTCAAGCGGATGGCGTCGCCGCGCGTTTCCAGAGACTGGCCGGCATCCGACAGCGCCTTGGAGATGGCATTGACCTGCGTGCCGACGATGGTTTCGGCCTCGGCGACCTTGTTGACGATTGCGTTGCCGGCTTCCGAGAAGGTCTGGGCGACGGCAGCGGCCTGGCTTGCCAGCCGGCTCTGGGCTTCAGCGACGCGAGTGACGATCTGCGACGAGCGTTCATCCATGGTGCGGGTGAATTCGTCGCTTTTCGCATTGAGATCCACAGCGAATTGCTGGCCGGTCTTGCCGAGCAGTTCGGTGGTCCTCGTTGCTTCGCCTTCCATTCCCTGGGCGGCTTCGGCAACCGCGCTGCGTAGCGTCGAGGCGAGGCCGACGGCCTTGCCTTCGATGGTGCGGTTGACGGCCTCGAGGCCGACGGTCAACGCGCGATCCATGGTGGAGAGGCGTTCCTCGATGCGTTCATTGCCGCGGTCAAGGGTTTCGCCAAGGCTCGCGGTGCGGCCGTCGATGGCGCCCGTCAGGGTCGTGGCGCGGCTGTCGAGCGTCTCGGCCAGGTTGGCGGTGCGGCTGTCGATCGCCTGGGTGAGGTTTGCGGCGCTGCCTTGGAGCGTTGCCGAGATGCGCTGAGTGGCGTCGTCGCTGAGCGTGCCGATACGGGATATGCCGTCGGCCAGCACGCCGGACAGGTGGCCGCTGGCGGCTTCAACCTTTTCGGCAACGCCGCCGACACCGTCACGGATGCGGGTCTCGATGGCCGCAAGACCGGCTTCCACACGCGATCCGGTTTCTTCGACCCGGCCAGTCAGGCTTTCGACCGATTGGTCGAGATGAGCGGAGAAGTTCTGGGTTGAGCTGGAAATCGCATTCGCCGCCTCCTGGAAGCGGCTGGCGATCTGGCCGGCGCCGGCATGCATGCGATCTTCCAATGTCTGGGCGCTGGCATCGATGGCCTGACGGATCGAGGCTTCACGGTCCTCCAGCGACATTTCGAGCATGCTGACGCTCGTTGCCACCGAGGTGCCGATGCTGGTCGCATGTTCGGTCAGCGTATCGTTGATCAGCGCATGGGCTTGGTTCAGCGACAGGTCGATGGCGTTGGCGCGATCCTCAAGCGTCGTGCGGATGCGCTCATGGGCAGAGGTGAGTCCGCCTTCGATGCGTGCGGCGGCCTCGTCGGCGAGGCCTCCGAGCCGAACATGGGCGTCGGTCAGGCGACCTTCGATGCGGCCGGTCAAGCCGCCGACGAGATCCTCGAAGCGGGCGCCGCCGGAATCGAGAACGCCGGAAAGGGCGGCACTATGCTCGGAGAGCGCATTTTCGAGCCTCTGCTGATTGTCGGTGTAGGCGGCGCGGATGGCATCGGTCTTGTCGGTGAAGGCGCCGGCGACGCGTGACTCGGCGCCGGAGACGGCCTCCATGATGGCGTTGCTGCGCGCTTCGAGCACACTGTCGAAGCGGCTCTGGTTGTCGTCGAGCGAAATGGCGAGCGCCATGGTCTTTTCGTCGAGCGTATCGGTGAGCCGGTCGTGAGTTGCCGTTACGGCACTGATGATTGCAGCGGTGCGGTGCCCCAAGGCTTCCTCGATGCGGGTCTGGCCCTCTTTCAGCGAGGTGGCAAGGGAGGCGGCCTTCTGGTCGAGCACACCGTTCAGGCCTTCATGCGTGCCGGAGACCGCATTGATAATTGCATCGGCGCCTGATGTCAGTGTCTCTTCGAGACGGCTCTGGCTCTCGTTCAGCGAAATGGCAAGCGCCATTGCCCGGTCGTCGAGTGTCTCGGACAGGCGGTCGTGGGTGGCGGAGACCGCAGTGAGGAAGGATTCCGAACGGCTCTCCAGCGTGTCCTGCAGGCGGTTCTGACCCTCGTTCAGGGAGGCGGCGAGCGCTGCCGACTTTTGGTCGAGGGTTTCGGAAAGACGGTCATGCGTGCCCGACACGGCCTTGAGGAAGGCTTCGGAGCGCGCTTCAAGCGTGTCTTCAATCCGCGACTGGCTCTCATTGAGCGAGATGGCGAGCGTCATCGCCTTCTCGTCCAGGGTTTCGGACAGACGATCATGCGTGCCGGAGACGGCGTTCAGCAGAGCTGCGGAGCGGGTTTCGAGCGTATCCGCAATACGGGTCTGGCCTTCGCTCAGCGCAGTGGCAAAAGCTGCCGCCTTGCCGTCCAGCGTTTCGGAGAGGCGCTCGTGAGTGCCGGAGACGGCGTTCAGCAGCGCCTCCGCACGCGTTCCAAGCGCACCCTCGATGCGGGCGCTGCGCTCGTCAAGCGAGGTTGTCAGGGCGGTTGCCTTGCTGTCCAGTGTTTCGGACAGGCGGTCATGTGTGCCGGAGACGGCGGTCAACAGGGCCGCGGAGCGGGTCTCGAGCGTATCCTCGATGCGGGCCTGGCTTTCGTTCAGGGAGATGGCGAGCGCCATGGCCTTTTCATCGAGCGTTTCGGAGAGGCGGTCATGCGTGCCGGATACGGCGCTCAGCAGCGTTTCGGAGCGGGTTTCGAGCGTATCCTCGATGCGGGCCTGGCTTTCGTTCAGAGAGATGGCGAGCGCCATCGCCTTTTCGTCGAGCGTCTCGGCAAGCCGGTCATGGGTGCTGGAGACGGCGTTGATGATGGCGTCGGAGCGGGTCGTCAGCGCTTCCTCGAAGCGGCCGTGATGTGTGGTGAGCGCCTCGACCAACGCGCCACCGCGTTCTGCCATGACACTGTCGATGCGGCCGTGGGCCGTGCCGAGCGCCTCACTGATTTCTGCCGCACGCGCCGCAAGCGCGCCGGTCAGTTCCTCGGCGCGGCCGCCGAAGGCAGCGGTCACCTGCTCGGTGCCGGCGGCAACGGCGGTCGTCAGATCGGTGGTGGTGGTGCGCAGCGTGTCGCGGAATTCGGCTGTCCGGGTCTGCAGATTGTTCTGCAGCTCGGAGGTGCCGGATGCAAGCGTCAGCGCGATTTCCGAGGTGGCGCTCTGCAGCGCCGAGGTCAGTTCGCCGGTCCGGCTGGTGAGTGCAGTGGTGATTTCATCCGCCCGGGTGCCGAGCGTGCTTTCCAGCACTTCGTGACTGGTGGCGAGTGTGGTGGCGAGCGCCAGCGACTGATCGGTCATCGACAAACCGAGCCGGTCGATGCCGGAACTCAGGATGCCGTCGATCGAATCCGAGCCGCCGGTCAGCGTCTCGTTGATGCGGGCGAGGCTCTCCATCAGCTTGGTGTCGAGCGAGCCGGTGCGTTTGTCGAAGGCGCTGGTGAATTCGGCGACTCGTTCGTCGAAGGCGGTCGACAGCTGGGCGACGGTCGTCTGCAGCCGTTCTTCGAAGAAGCCGGAGCGGACGTCGAGATCCATGACGGCATCGTCGGCGGTGGTCTGCAGGCTCTGGCGGAAGCTCGCGCCCTTTTCGTCGAGGGCGCTGTTCAGCTTCGACAGCACGTCGTCGAGCGTGCCGCCGATGGTGCGTTCGCCTGATTTCAGGCTCTCATTGATCTCGCGGGTGCGGGCGATCAGGATCTCGCTGAGCTGATGCGTGCGTTCGTTCAGCGCCGCATTCAGCTTCTCGGTGCTGCTGTCCATGGTCGAGGCGCGCGTCTCGAATTGGCTGAGCAACCTTTCGCCATGGTCGTTGAGATTGACGGAGAGCGCTTCGAGGCGGCTGTCGAATTCGGTGGCGAGCGCGAAACCCGATGCGTTCAGTGTCTGCAACAGGCTATCGGTCTTGGCGGCGAGCAGGCTGCCCATCGACTGCAGGGCGTTGTCCGATCGTTCCAAAATCGTCGCGGCGCGCGTGTCGATCAGCGAGGCGAAGGCTTCGCCCGATGTGGAGAGCCGCACCGCGATCTCTTCGGTCGCAAGCGACAGCTCTTCCTTCAACTGGTCGTGGACGCTGCCGATCGAGGTACGGATGCGGTCGGCGTGGTTGACGATTGCCTCGCGCTCGGAGCCGAGTTCGTGGACGAGACCACGGACGCGCAACTCATTGTCGGCATAGGAACGTTCAAGTGCATTGACTTCGGAATGGACGAGCGTTTCCAGCTCGGACGCACGCGCGATGGTGCGCTCGATGCCTTCATTCATCGCCGAGACCTCACGGCGGACGGCCTGGCCGACGGTCATGATGCGCTCGGAGGCGATGGTTTCGGGCTCCGCCAGGCGCAATGCCACCTCTGCCATGGAACGGGCGGCGTTGCGCATGTCCTGGGCGCGGGCGATCATGATGGCGAAAGCATAGAACATCATGACGGGAATGATGATGCCGACGAGGCCGGCGATGACGCCCGGCAGGGCGACGAGATCGGCGAGCGAACGGATCTGCCAGATCTGAGGCGCATAAAGCAGCGACATCAGGCCGAGCCCGCCCATGACCCAAAGCACCGAGAAGAGGGTGGCGGTGCGCACCGCTGAGCGGCTGGAGGCGCCGTCGAAGGATTTCAGTATCGAGGCGGGCGTATTGCGACTGGCATCGTTTGCGGGCGCGAAGGCCGGCCCCCGGGATGTCTGCTCGCCGGCGGCGGCGCGGCGGCTACGGCGCTGCGCTTCTTCCTGGGCCTGCTGGTTACGCGCGTTCACTGGATCAGACACATTAGCCTCCGGGGCTTCAGGCGCGTCGCCGCGGCGAGACGGCACGTTATCTTTGCCGAAGTCGATCTGGAGCGCCTCGTCCAATGCCTTGAACGCCTTGTCCTCAACCGACTCGTTATATTTGTTGTTCGCCATTGGTTACGCCTCGTTACTGTCGGCCGGTCTGGCAGCGCAATCCCGGGCTTCCGCCTCACCCGGGGAACAACTTTGCCGTTCCACCCTTCCATCCCAACGACGGACGGATTAAGCATGTCATTTCAGAGTAGATAGCCGCTTTTTCAAACGGAAGGTATCAAAACACTACCATTATCCACTCACTCGGCAAAGGCGCGTACCATAAACCCGCTCCACCAGTATCGTAGTGACACATCTGGGCTCCTCACACAATTAATGAAGGCTTGAGATTTGAGGCTCGTTAACCCGTTGTTAACATCTTTAAATCCGTAGCACCGCTTAAAAACCAATAATTTAGCGATATTTAACGGACGTTAACCATGTGGCGAGATTTCCGCCCTGAATGTGCCGGAATTTAACGTGATGGCCACCCTCCTGACGCAGAACTGTTGGAACTGCGCACGACACGAGACGGGAGAATTGGCAATGGCAGCTCAGATGGCAGCATTGAACATCGTATTCGAGGCGCCGGATAATGCAAAGGGACCCTGTCCCTCGAAGGTCCGGCCAATCGATCTGGTTCATCTCGCCAAGCAGACGATGGGCGACAAGACGTTGGAAATCGAAGTCCTTCAGATGTTTGCGCGCCAGGCTCGTGCATGTCTGCAGGATATTGCGAGCGGCGAAACCATCCGCGTCGGCGCGGCCGCGCACCGCCTGAAGGGCGCGGCAAGTTCGGTCGGCGCGTTCCGCGTGTCGCAGACGGCTGAGGCCGTCGAGGAAAACGGCGGCGATGCCGGTGCGACGGCAGCGCTCGGTGCAGCCGTCATCGACGCCGAGAATTTCATTCTGAAGCTCTGCCGCGGCTGATTTCTTTCTCTAGACCGTTCAAACAAGGACCCGTTGTTCCATTGCGGAACCACGGGTCTTTTTGCGACCTGTGGCATGACGCTTTGGAGACGGCGGGTGAAACCCCAATCTGCGAGGCTATAGTGAATTTCCCGATGTTGACTGACGCGTCGAATTGTCGGAAGAAAATCCGCCCATCATTTGAAGACCGGAAATAGTCCTGATGCCCAAACTTACCATCGTCGCCTTCGACGGCACGCGCTTCGACCTCGACGTCGACCAAGGCTCCACCGTGATGGAGAATGCCGTGCGCAATTCGGTGCCCGGCATCGAGGCCGAGTGCGGCGGCGCCTGTGCCTGCGCGACCTGTCATGTCTATGTCGACGAGGCGTGGACCGAACAGGTCGGTCAGCCGGAAGCGATGGAAGAGGATATGCTCGACTTCGCCTTCGATGTGCGCCCGACCTCGCGGCTGTCCTGTCAGATCCGCATGAAGTCTGTCTATGACGGTCTCGTGGTGCACGTGCCGGAACGCCAGGCTTAAGCGCGCTGCGCTTCAAACTTCGCCAGAATTCGTCCAGAAAAAAGACGCCTCGCGCGCTTGAGCGAGCGAGGCGAGGCGGGCGCATTACCTACGGATGAGGGAGGAACATCCGCGGCTTCGGAACGCGCCAGGAGAACCCAGCGATGAAAGTGCAGATGCCGTACCTGAACTTTCGAATGTGTTCATATTAACGCGTTCCGGTTGAGTCTGCCAGGATGAAAAATGACCATTAAATCACTGGGGAGGGTGCAAGTTTCGCACAAGTTTTGTTGTGCAGCTAAGGTTTTCCGCTCGCAACCAGACTAAAAAAGCCTTATTTTTCGCCGGCTCGGCCGTTGATTCGATTGTTCAGCAACCTCAGCATACGCTTCTGGAAATTGACCGCTTCGACCCGGTCGAATCGCGCCTGCTGCCGATCGTGCTCGTCTATACCGCGAGCTGATTCGCCAGTGACGAGTTCCTGCATGGCCTCGCAGCTGCGCTGCTGCGGCAGCGCGCGAATGGCGCGTTCCATGGCGCGGGCCTGATCGCGGGCGATTTCGGCATGGCGCTCCTCGTGGCGCTTGATATCGCTCGACAGGGCATCCCAGATCATCGACAGCTCCTTGCTGGCGCCCTTGCGGCTGCTCCAGCGCGGCAGGATGATCTGCGTGTGGACCGTGACCTTGACGCTGCCAACGCGGCAACGGCCGTTATCCTGGATATAGGTGGCTTCACCGCCAAAGCGGATCTTCGTTGCGCCGGGATGGCGCGCCGAGGAGCCGCTCGACGTCGGGCCGCGCCGGCTGAGTTCGCGGTCGAGCTCATCCGCGGTTTTGCCGCGGATGTCGAAATAGGAGTAGCTTTTCGATGCGATCACTTCTGCCGCCGCTGGGCTGCAGACGGAAAGAGCAATGGAAAAGGCGATAGGAAGGACCATATAACGCACTGCAAGCGGCATTCTGAACGCAACCCGTGTTGAAATCGACCGGAGCTTGGGGCATAGCCACCACAAGCGCAATATCGGATGGCGCTTTTTTCGTGATCAATGGGATAAGTCTGGTGACAGGGCTCGAAGGCAGTTTATGGCGTGTGGGCCATGGCCGGCAGATCGAACTCGGCCGTCGTTCTCTCATCATGGCGATCATCAACGTGACGCCGGACTCCTTTTCCGACGGCGGACGTTTTGAAACCGTCGAGGCGGCGGTCGAACACGCGCTGCGGGCAGTGAGCGAGGGGGCCGGGATTGTCGATATCGGCGGCGAATCGACCCGGCCGAACGCAGCATCCGTCAGCCCTTCCGAGGAGCAGGCGCGCGTGCTGCCCGTCATCGAGGCGCTACGCGGGCGCACTCAGGCGCTGATCTCGATCGATACCTATCGCGCCGAGACGGCGCGGCTGGCGGTCAGTGCCGGCGCCCATATCGTCAACGACGTCTTCGGGCTGCAGAAGGAGCCCGATATCGCCGACATCGCCGCGGCGACCGGGGCCGGGCTCTGCATCATGCATACCGGCCGCGACAGGGCGAAGCTTCCCGATGTGATCGCCGACCAGGTGCATTTTCTGAAACGGTCGCTTGCGATCGCCCAGGCCGCCGGCGTCAGCAGCGATCGCATCGTGCTCGATCCGGGCTTCGGCTTCGCCAAGGAGACGGCGGAGGAGAATCTCGAACTGATGGCGCGGTTTTCCGAACTTTCCCGCTTTGGCCTGCCGCTGCTCGCCGGCACGTCACGCAAGCGCTTCCTCGGCGCGGTGACGGGACGTGAGGCGCCGGACCGAGACGCGGCGACGGCTGTCACCAGCGCCCTGCTCAGACTTCAAGGCGCTGCGGTTTTTCGGGTGCACAATGTCGCAATCAACAGGGATGCGCTCGACATCGTCGATGCTATGCTGAATGCGCGCCAGGAATTCGAGAGGAAGCGGCCGACATGACCACCTACACGATCACGCTGCAGAACTGCGCCTTCTTTGCGCGCCACGGCGTGCATGACGAGGAGGAATTCCTCGGCCAGCGCTTCTTCGTCGATGCCGAGCTCGATGTCGTTGCCGGCGAGGCGCTGGAAAGCGATTCGATCAACGATACCGTCAATTACGGCATCGCCTTCACCGTGATCGAGCAGATCGTCACGGGCAAGCGGCGTTACCTGATCGAGGCCCTGGCGCTCGATATCGCCAAGGGGCTGTGCGAGACATTCCCGCAGGTCCGGCGGGCGAAGATCACGGTGCGCAAGCCGAACGCGCCGGTGCCCGGCGTGCTCGATTTCGTGCAGGTGAGCGTTGAGCACTTTGCCTGAGGCCGCATGGCAATCGGCCACACTCGGTCTCGGCGGCAATGTCGGCGATCCCGTCAAGGCGATGGCCGCCGCACTGCAGAGGCTGGACGAACGAGATGACTGCCGGGTGACGGCGGTCTCCCGGCTCTATCGCACGCCGCCCTGGGGCAAGACCGACCAATCCTTCTTCTTCAACGCCTGCGCCGCCGTCGAGACCCGATTGGAACCCGAGGCTTTGCTCGATGTCTGCCTGTCGATCGAACGGGAGATGAAACGCGAGCGCATCGAGCGCTGGGGTCCGCGCACGCTCGATATCGACGTGCTGACCTATGGCGACGTCATTCAGGAGGCGCCGCGGCTGGAACTGCCGCATCCGCGCATGACCGATCGCGGTTTCGTGCTGATGCCGCTCGCCGATATCGCGGCGGACATTTTCGTCAAGGGCAGGGCGATCAGCGATTGGCTGTCGGATGCTGATGTGGCGGGCATCGAAGTCGCCGATAACAGCCGCGACTGGTGGCTCAAAAGCTGAAGCGGAGATCCTGAAACGGAAAACGGCGGGAAACCCGCCGCTTCAGGAAAATCCACTATACGATTTATCTATTCGATAGAACCGACGGCCATCTCGTCGACCTGGCGGGTCAGTGTCAGACCGATGACCGGGATCATCTGGCTTTCGACCTTGACGGAAACGGTGACATTCATCGTCTTGTCGTCCCGCACCCGGGCGATCATCGCGCCGTTCAGCTTGGCGCGGTTGATGCCGACGACGACGGTATCCTCAGAAACGGCGCCGGAGACGACGTCAAGCCCCTTGCCGGCGGCGCCGTCGAGGAACTTGCCCTTGTAGGTCGAGCCCGACTGCGAGATGACGGCGGTCATCGGTTGCTTGAAGACGCCGACGCGGCAGGTGCCGTCGAGCTTGATGCCGGCGCCACTGTCGCCAGTCGGCTCACCGATCAGATTGCAGGTGAATTTGGTGCCCTTGTACTTGCCGGCAACGATTTCGCCCGGGCCCTTCCAGGAGCCGGTGACGGAATCGAAGAAGGCCTTGTCACGGGTTGCAGCGGTGGCTGCCGGAGCGACATCTGCGACGGGAGACAGTGCCGCGGCGGCCAGACCGCATATAATAAGAAGCTTGCGCGAATACATGGATTTTCCTTGGCAAACACCACTCACGAACTGGCTGCAAGTTTTGCCGAAGAATGGTTAATCCTTCCTTTCAATCATGTCGAAATGCGATGCGGCACAGGGCTTTCGCGCGGCTGTAATTTCAGCATACCGCCATTATCGCTTTGAATCCGCTGTAATTTCTTCCGCTTTACGCAAGGGGAGGAGAAAGCCGCGGAATCGCTGCTTCGTTCAAGGAGTGTTGCCGCGCGGCGACATGGAGGGGGCGAGATCGCCGATGAAATCACCGATTCCCGGTCGCTTCAGGGCGTGGAAGGCGAGCGGGCGGCAGAGATCCATCGCCGCGATTCCGATACGGGCGGTCATCAGGCCGTTGATGACGCCTTCGCCGAGTCTTGCCGAGAGCTTCGAGGCCAGCCCGTGGCCGAGCACCTGCTGGACGAGGCTGTCGCCGACGGCGATCGAGCCGGTGACCGCCAGATGCGCCAACACGTCACGCAGCAGACGGAACATGCCGAGCGTGCCGGGGCGGCCGCCGTAGAGCTCGGCCATGGCGCGGATCAGCCGCACGGCCTCATAGAGCACATAGAGCAGATCGACCACGGCGCGCGGGCTGACGGCGGTGACGATCGAGACGCGCTTCGAGGCGTTGACGATCAAGGCGCGAGCCTTGCGGTCGAGCGGAGCGAGCAATTCCCGTTCGGCAAGCGCAATCAGGTGCGGGGGATCGATGACCTCGCCCTCGGTCGCCTTCAGCGTGGTGCGGCCGTTCGATGTTTCGGGATTGGCGGAAAGCAGCGTGATCAGGCGGGCGACGACGGCGCGCGCCTTTGCCGGCCGGGTTTCGACCATTGCGGCTTCCGCTTCGGCCTTGATCGCCTGGACAGCGGCAAGGCGCATCATGCCTAATGTCTCGCGGATGACGAGGGCAAACACGGCGAGAATGCCGACCGCGAGCACGGCAAGGGCTGCATAACCCAACCAGTCGGCGCGGGTGAAGAGATCGCGGATCAGGCTGTCGGTCCAGAGGCCGAGGCCTAGCGACAACAGGATGCCGAAGGCGCCGGCGGCGATCTTGCCGAAGGAGGTCCGACGTCTCAGCGGCGTTGCCACGGGCACTGCGCTCAGATCCTTGTCGGGATTGAGGAAGGGATCGTCTTCATCGGCCGTCACGACGACGTTTTCGGAGAAGCTTTCCGGCCTGCGCCGCTGCTCTCGTTGGCGGCCGTTATCATGACGCTCGGTGGCCTCGTCCTCGTAGGTGAAGACCGCCGGTGGGCGGCGTGGCGGCTCGGACGGAGGCTTGCTCATGCGAGACGGTCTCCGAACAGGAACTGCATGGCCCGGTCGAGGCGGATATGCGGTACCGACAGCTTGATGCCGCCGCCGGTTTCCTCAAGCTGCGGCGGGCGGAACCTGACGACGTTGACATCGGGCAGTTGCAGGCCGGTCTCGCCCGAGGCGATGCGGTCGAACAGGCTTTCCGGATCCTCCGGCAGGTCGCCGGGAAAGATTGCGGTCTTTCTCTGCCCGTCGAAGCGCTCGCCGGCAATGGTTTCCCCCTCCATCGGCGTGCCGACGATGACCGGCAGTTCATGACCCTCACGCTTGACCGAGGCTTCGCGGGTGGCGCGCACGGAGGCCAGCGCCATGACGTCGATGCCGGCACCGGCCATGCCGATGCGGTCGATGGCACGATCGACCAGGCGGCGGGTCAGGGCATCGAGCCGGTCGTGGCTTTCATGGTGGAGATGATCGGCCTTGGTGGCGGCAACCAGCACGCGGTCGATGCGGCGCCCGAGCAGCGAGGAGAGCAGCGAATTGGTGCCTGGGCGGAAACAGGCGAGCACATCGGTCAGGGCGCGTTCCAGATCCTGCACGGCTTCAGGGCCGCGGTTCATCGCCTGCAGTGCATCGACCAGCACGATCTGGCGGTCGAGCCGGGCGAAATGCTCCCGGAAGAAGGGTTTGACGACGACCGATTTATAAGCCTCGTAACGCCGTTCCATCATCGTCCAGAGCGAGCCGCGGCCGGGACGCCCGTCCGGCGGCAGAGCGAGCGGCGCGAAAGTCAGCGCAGGCGACCCGTCGAGATCGCCCGGCAGCAGCAGGCGGCCGGGCGGCAGGGTGGAGAGCGAGCGTTCGTCGGCCTTGCAGGCCTTGAGATAATCGGCAAAGGCGGTGGCGAGGTCGCGAGCGACCATTTCGTCGGCGCCGGCGTGGATATCGGCGGCATGCGTCAGCGCCAGCCATCCACGCGACAGTTCCGAGCGGACGCCGGTTTGCGCCAGCGCCAGCGTTTCCTCGCTGAAGGTGCGGTAATCCTTGCCGAGCAGCGGCAGGTCGAGCAGCCATTCGCCGGGATAATCGACGATGTCGATCGACAGGCGACCGGGCGAAAACAGCCGGTTCCATCCGCTGGCGCTCTGATAGTCCAGCGTGATGCGCAGTTCGGAAATGGCGCGGGTCGAATCCGGCCAGATACGGTCCTTCACCAGCGCGCGGATATGGTCCTCGTACTGGAAGCGCGGCACGGCATCGTCGGGCTGCGGCTCCAGCCGCACCGCCGAGACGCGGCCGGATTGCACCGGCTCGAACAGCGGCAGGCGGCCGCCATGCAGGAGATTGTGAACCAGCGAGGAAATGAAGACCGTCTTGCCGGAGCGGGAGAGGCCGGTGACGCCGAGCCGCACGGTCGGATTGACGAGGCCGCTCGCCCGATCGGCGAGATTGTCGAGGGCGATGCGGGCGTCATCGGCAAAGGATGTCAAGCGTGGCGGCAAGGCGCGATTCCGGTTGGTGACTGCCGGCAATATAGGAAGGGCACGCCGCCCGAAAAAGACGCGGCGCGAAAGCTTTCAGACGATCACAAAATCGGCGAGGCGCCAGACGGCGGCGGAAGCGTCGTAATCGACGACGGCAAGGCCAGCCGTCGGGAAGCCGCCGGGAAGGGCGCCGACCATCGCCTCATGGCCAATCAGCGCCTCCAGCGTCTGCTCCATGGTCGGATTGTGGCCGACCAGCATGACGGCCGCCTCATCCTGGGCATCGACGATCTCGAGATAGGTGTCGACCGTGGCGTTGTAGAGCGCATCGACATAACGCACGTCGAGTGCAACGCCCATTGCCCGGTGGACGGCGCCGGCGGTGTCGCGGCAGCGCAGCGCCGTCGAACTGATCACAAGATCGGGACGGTAGCCCTTGTCGGCGGCCTTGTCGGCGATGATCTCCGCATCGCCAAAGCCCTTTTCGTTGAGCGGCCGGTCGAAATCGCGCTGCCCGGGGTCGGCCCAGGCGGCCTCGGCATGACGCAGGAGATAGATGCGGTTGGGCGGATGCAGCGGTACGGTCATGGGCAAATCCAGGATCGGGTGGGTCTTTTCAGTAGCGGTTGCAATCGGCCGCCGTCAATCGCCAGCCATGCCGCAACGGCGCAAAACGTGGCTGACAACACGGCGTTTTGAAGGCGAAGAAAAAAACGGAAGCCGGAATAACCATGACAAAATAGATCGTTAGCCTAAAATTGTAACAGATTTAAAAATCTGTTTACCTGTCGTATTTGGCTTGAACCGCGGCTAGCGCTTGGGATATACACCCGGCCAGATGAGATGTTCTTCAGGAGAATCGCGTTGAGTGAGAAGATCGATCTTAGCAATTACGTTCCCTCGGAAGAGGAAGAGTTCATGAACGTAAACCAGCGTGCCTACTTTAGGACGAAGCTGGTTGCATGGAGAAATGATATCCTTAGAGAAGCGCGTGAAACCCTCGACCATCTGGCCGAGGAAAGCGCAAACCATCCCGACCTCGCCGACCGGGCGTCGTCGGAAACTGATCGGGCGATCGAACTTCGCGCCCGTGACCGGCAGAGAAAGCTGATTTCCAAGATCGACGCGGCACTGCAGCGCATCGAAGACGGCACTTACGGCTTTTGCGAGGAAACCGGCGAACCGATCGGCCTCAAGCGTCTCGACGCCCGCCCGATCGCGACGCTGTCGATCGAGGCGCAGGAGCGCCACGAACGCCGCGAAAAGGTCTATCGCGACGAATAATGGTCTTCATGCAGAGATGAGAACAGAACAAGCGCCGCGATCCGATCGCGGCGCTTTTTTCGTTGATCACTGTTCTACGGCGTAATTGCCTGTCGCCAGAGGTTTCCACGATTGCTCCCGCTCGGTCTCCATGGAGAGGTCAATCACCACAAGGGCGCCATTTCTGATCCGCCGCCGCATGATGTCTGCCCGCTCAGGAGCCGTCCGGACCATGCCTTTGTCGTGAAGAGCCCGCAGCCGCGAACGTGAAAGCTTCAGTTCCGAGGCCAGCAGACGGTCGAGGCGGGTGCTTGTTGGAAACGGCACCATCAGTTCGATTGCCAATCTCGTCCAATTGGCAGTTTCGTGCTGCATTTCCTTCGCGATTTCAAATTCGGCAAACTCATCCACACGCAGCGATTTGTGTCGGAGAGCATCGAGGTTGAAGCTTTCCGCGCGGATCCAGTCCGGATCGTTGGATTGCAAAGCGTCAAGAACGGCAGGATCGATGTCGCGGACATTCCGGCGCTGGAGGATCGGCCGGTTCCATGTCCGTTCGCAGGTCAGGCATTTGTAGATAAGCCAGGCGTCCAGCTTGCGGCCATTGGCATTGAGCCGGATCTTGCCGCTGGACTGAAAGGCTCTCAGGCCTCCGCATCCGCCGCATGCAATCCAAGGCCGGGGCGCTGTCTTGGGAATAATGGTCCATCGGACCCGAAGCGTCTTGCACATATCGTCTTGGTCTTCCGTTCGGAAGCCCATCGAGATGGTGCGTGAGAAGACCCTTGCGGGCGCGGTGTGGCGATGTTGTGGACGGCTGAAGAGCTGAGACAGCGGAGCTGCACTTGGCACATTGTAACAATGCCAAACCGGTCTCTCGCCACCACCCGATGAACATGTTCGCATGCCGCCAGCGTGTCGCTAGGCGGCAGTACGGGTGAAACTGGAGTGAGACCGGAATTTACTTAGGCAATATGTAACCTCGAATGCGCCGACGCTCTTCACCCTGATCGATACCAAATGATCGGCATGATGGGGAGGCCGGAGGCATTCGGAAACGGAAAAAGCCGCGGCATGCGGCTTTTGTGCAACTTGATGATGAAAACGAAGGCGCAGCAACGCGGTTTCACGCGGACGCGTTTGCCTCATTTGTCGCGGTTGACGCTCATCTCGCCGAAGATGCGGGCTACTTCCTTCTGCAGCTCGGTATCGGCGCCGGTGATCGGAGCAAGATCGGGATCGCGGCGCGGCAGGTTGCCCGGCTGCGGTATGGCTTGGCGGGGGGCCTGGTTCGCCGGCACCGGGACGATGCGTTCGGCCGTCAGATTGTTCGACATCTCCTCATCCAGCACCCGCTGGAAATCGCCGCGGATTGCCGCTGCCGACTGCGCAGCCGCATCGGCCTCTGCCGTACCAGGTGCGGCGCGGGCGGCGGCCGGCACGTGGACAGGCGGGGCGGAGATCTCGGGTTCAATGCGCTGCTGCGGCAGCACGCGCTGGCGGGCGGCATCGAGGATCTCGGCCGCACTTGCTGTATCGTGGAAAGATGCAGGCTGTGCGACCGGAGGAGCGACGGGACGCTCCGGCGGGCGCGGCTGCGGCGGGGCGGCAGGCACAGGAGAGTCGCGTTCGACCGACAGCGTCATGGGGTTTGCCGGAAGAGGGCTCGTCGCCACGGGCGGGGCGACAGCCGGCGGCGCAGGCGGTTCGGGGTGCGGGAGCGGCACCGGCGAAACCGGCGAGGAGAAGGAAGGCTCGGCCGCCGGCTCGATGCGGGCTGCAACAGGGGCTGCGACTGGGGTCGCGACCGGCGGGTGGGGCGGAGAAACCGCCGGCGTTTCCGGCCGCGCTGGGGGTATTGGCCGCTGCTCGACGAGTTGCGGGCGGTTGGCGCTTTCCGGCTGTTCGGCCGCTCCCGGCAGGATACGGCTTTCGATGACGATATCGCTCGGGCCGCCGATCATGATCAAATGCTCGACGTCGTCGCGGCGCACCAGCACCAGCCGGCGACGGGCATCGACAGCTGCGGCATCCAGCACCTGCAGGCGAGGCTGGCGGTTGCGGCCGCCGCGCAAGAAGGGCGAGGGCGCCCGTCTGCGAATCACCCAGAGCACGAGGATGAGCAAGAGAAGCGCCAGACCGACGCCACCGGCCGCAAGCAGGAAACGGCTGCCATAAGCTCCGACAACATCACCCAACATAATCACTCACTCCATTTCACATTTCGGCACATATTGACGACTTTTCCGTTCCTTAGGCAAGGGCCGCCGGTGCTGTCCAGTCACGGGAGAACGCGATTTCGTGTTTCGCTGCTTGGCGCCCGGCGACCATGCGCTCGGGTGGCCGGGTTGAGCTTCAGGGGCAGATGGCGCTGTTGCCTGTGAATTCAAGCAGTCTTGCCGGCCAGCGGTGTTTTTGCCGACGCAGCAAATTGCTAAGAAGGAAACAGTGCCTGATTCCCGCTTCGTGTTCGTGCTACGAAGCTGGAGGGGCTTATGTGAGGAATACATGACGAAACCGCGTCAGGCCGACGAGTATAACGCACCGCTTGTGGATCGTGGGGGGCGTTCTGGCACGGTTTTGCGCATTCTTCTGCTGGCTCTCGTGTTGATCGCAGCCGCCGGCGGCTTTGTCGTCTTCAAGAGCTCGCTCGACAACGAGGTCGTGCTTGGCGGTCTCGGCGTGCTCGCCATGGTCGGCATCTTCTTCCTGGTCTCCTCGGTCATCGGTTTCATCGAGGTGATGCCGCAGCGCCAATCCGACAGCTTGGCGCGCGCCTTCCTCAACAGCCATCCGGACGGCACGCTGATCACCGACGAAAAGGGCCGAATCATCTATGCCAACGCCGCCTATGGCGCGCTGACCGGCGCGCGCAAGGCGACCGAGGTGCAGACACTGGAAACCCTGCTGTCGCGCCACCGCGAATCGAACGAAGCACTCTACAGGCTGGTCAACGGCCTGCGCGAGGGCAAGGAGGGCCGGGAGGAATTCCGCCTGCTGCGCGCCGTCGGGCCTGGCAGCAACAGCTCCGGCGCGCATTGGTACCGGCTGAAGGCGCGGTTGCTGCAGCCCGAGGAGAACAGCGGCAAACCGCTGCAGATCTGGCAGATCACCGACATTACCACCGAGCGCGACGACCAGGAGCGCTTCTTCAAGGAGTTGCAGAACGCGATCGACTATCTCGACCATGCACCGGCCGGCTTCTTTTCCGCCGGCAGGAAGGGCGAGATCTTCTATCTCAATGCAACGCTTGCCGAGTGGCTGGGCCTCGACCTTACCAAATTCGTGCCGGGCTCGATGACGATCGGCGACGTCGTGGCGGGCGAGGGGCTGGCGCTGATCCAGTCGGTGCAGGCCGAACCGGGCCTGAAAAAGACCGTGACGCTCGATCTCGACCTGCGCAAGACCAATGGCCAGAGCCTGCCGGTGCAGATCATTCACAGCGTCACCTCGATGCGCGACGGCGCACCCGGCGAAAGCCGGACGATCGTGCTGGGGCGTGAAAAGAGCGAGGCCGGCGGCCAGTCCGCGTCGGCTGCCGCTATGCGTTTCACCCGCTTCTTCAACAACACGCCGATGGCAATCGCCTCTGTCGACGGCGACGGGCGCATCCTGCGGACCAACGCGCCGTTCCTGAAGCTGTTTTCCAGCGTCGTCTCGCGCGACGATCTCGAAAAGGCGCCGCATCTCGAAACCATTGTCCAGGAGAGCGATCGGCCGCAGTTGGCTGCGGCGCTGGCGGCGGCCAAGGACCGGCAGGGCGACATCGCGCCGCTCGATACCCGTACGCCGACCGACGAGGCGCGCTATTTCCGCTTCTATGTCAATGCGGTCATCGACCAGAGCGACGAGGCGCCCGAGGAGGCGGCGATCGTCTATGCCGTCGAGGTGACCGAGCAGAAGGCGCTGGAAGCGCAGATGGCGCAGACGCAGAAGATGAATGCTGTGGGCACGCTCGCCGGCGGCATCGCACATGATTTCAACAATGTGCTGACGGCGATCCTGCTTTCCTCCGACCATCTGCTGCTGCAGGCGCGGCCGGCCGATGCCAGCTTTGCCGACCTGATGGAAATCAAGCGCAACGCCAACCGCGCCGCGGTGTTGGTGCGCCAGTTGCTCGCCTTCTCGCGCAAACAGACGATGCGGCCCTCGGTGCTCAACCTCACCGATGTCGTCGGCGACCTGCGCATGCTGGTCGACCGGCTGCTCTCCGGCACCAACGTCAAGCTCGACGTGCAATATGGCCGCGACCTCTGGCCTGTCAAAACAGACCTTTCGCAATTCGAGCAGGTGCTGATCAATCTCTGCGTCAATGCGCGCGATGCGATGCCGGAGGGCGGCACTCTGACGCTGCGAACCCGAAACCTGACAGCCTCCGAGGTCTCCGCCTTCAACTATTCCTACATGCCGGCCGAGGACATGGTGCTGATCGAAGTTGCCGATAACGGCACCGGGATCGCGCCCGAAATCATGGACAAAATCTTCGAGCCCTTCTTCACCACCAAGGATGTCGGCAAGGGCACGGGACTTGGCCTTGCCATGGTCTACGGCATCGTCAAGCAATCGGGCGGCTACATCCAGCCGGAATCCGAAGTCGGCAAGGGCACGACCTTCCGTGTCTTTCTGCCGCGCCACATCCCGGAGCCGGTGGTTGCCGGCGAAGCAGGCTCGATCGACGGCGCCATCGAGGTGCTGCCCCAGCCCACATCACCGCAGCAGCCGGAGGACCTGACTGGATCGGCGGTCATCCTTCTCGTCGAAGACGAGGAGGCGGTGCGCCGCGGCGGCAAGCGCATGCTGGAAACCCGCGGTTATACCGTGCACGAGGCGGGATCGGGCGTCGAGGCGCTCAACATTATGGAAGAGCTCGACGGCAAGGTCGACATCGTCGTTTCCGACGTGGTGATGCCCGAAATGGACGGGCCGACACTGCTGCGCGAGCTGCGCAAGACCTATCCCGACATGAAATTCATCTTCGTTTCGGGCTACGCCGAAGATGCCTTCGCCCGCAACCTGCCGCCCGAGGCAAAATTCGGGTTCTTGCCGAAGCCTTTTTCGTTGAAGCAGCTTGCGGTGGTGGTGAAGGAAACGCTGGATAGTTAGGAGCTCGGTGGCTCAGAGGTTTGAGAGGGCGTGCCGTGAGACACCCCCTCTGGCCTGCCGGCCATCTCCCCCACAGGTGGGGAGATCGACAAGAGGCATGATCCTCCCGCCTCTCTATCGTTTGCCGGATTGCAATGTTGATTGTCGTGGAAGCCGGTGCCGCAGCCGATCTCCCCACCTGTGGGGGAGATGCCCGGCAGGGCAGAGGGGGGCTCACCCGGTACGGCCTATCTACCGAGGCGATTCCTGCCGGCCCGCTACCTTATTCCCCAAGCGCCACGGCAATCTCTGCCGCCAGCCGCGCATTGTTTTCGACCAGCGCGATATTGGTCTTCAGGCTCTGGCCATCCGTCAGGTCGAAGATGGTCGAGAGCAGATAGGGCGTGACCGCCTTGCCGGTGATTTCGTCGCGCTCGGCGCTGTCCAGCGCCCGCTCAATATAGATTTCCATCTCCTCGCGGGCGATCTCGTCAGCCTCGGGCACCGGGTTGGCAATCAGCATGCCGCCGTCGATGCCGAGCTGTTCGCGCACCGTCTGGAAATTGGCAATGGCGGCCGGGCTGTTCAGTGACAGCGGGCTGCGGATGCCCGAGGAGCGTGACCAGAAGGCGGGGAATTCTTCGCTCTCGTAAGTGACGACGGGAACGCCGCGGGTTTCCAGCACCTCCAGCGTCTTCGGAATGTCGAGGATTGCCTTGGCGCCGGCGCAGACGACGATAACGCCGGTGCGCGCCAGTTCCTCGAGATCGGCGGAGATGTCAAAGCTTTCCTCGGCGCCGCGGTGCACGCCGCCGATGCCGCCTGTGGCAAAAACCCGGATGCCGGCGCGGGCGGCGGCAATCATCGTCGCGGCGACTGTGGTAGCGCCGGTGCGGCGCTCAGCGATCGCGAAGGCGAGATCGGCGCGCGACACCTTCATCACTTCGGTCGCCTTGGCAAGCTGCTCCAGTTCGCCGGCTTCAAGGCCGACATGCAGCGTGCCGTGAATGACGGCGATCGTTGCCGGGACGGCACCCTGTTCGCGAATGATCGTCTCGACGCTGCGGGCCATCTCGATATTCCCGGGATAGGGCATGCCGTGGGTGATGATCGTCGATTCCAGTGCCACCAACGGCGCGCCGCGCTGCTTGGCGCTGGCGACCTCTTTCGAATAGGCGATCGGCAGAAGAGGCGAGATGGGCTTGGTCATGATTTGTCCTGTCGTCGATGGAGCATGATGCCGAAAGTCTCAGCGGTTTCGGACGCGATCACACTCAACTATTTAATTTCGTCGTTTCAATGCAGAATTCTGACCTTGGGAACAAGGGCAAGCGCCGCATTCAAGAGATCCGGCGTCAGATTTTCGTTGACGGCGTGCCGCGACTGCACGGTCAGCGTGGCGGCCGCGGTGCCGTGGCGGACGGCCTCCTCGAGCGGCAGGCCGTCCATCAAGGCGGCGAGCGTGCCGGCTGCAAGAGAATCGCCGGCACCGGTGACATCGGCGACAGTGTCGGCGATCGGCGGCTGCAGCGTCACGGCGCGGCCCTCGCAAAGAGCGACGAGCTCGCGGCGGCCGCGGGTGACGACGGCGTTCCTGATGCCGATCGCGTTCAGAAGCGGCGGCCAGCCGGCAGCGTCTTCCGGCTGTTGCCCGGCAAGGGCGGCGGCCTCGGCCTCGTTCAGGAACAGGTAGTCGATATCCCCGATACAGGGTTTCAGCCTGACGACCTTTGCGGGCGAAATGGCGATCGCTGCGACCGGCTTTGCCAGGGACTGCGCCTTGGCAACGATCGCCGCGATCGTCTCCTCCGGCAGGTTGGCGTCGAAAAGAATGAGATCATGGACGGCGAAGGCCTCGCGCACCCAGCGGATGGAGAGACGCCGCGGCACGAAGAAGCGGTAGAGATCCATGTCGGCAAGGGCGATCACCAGATTGCCGTCCTTCTCAATGATCGCCGTATAGCTCGGCGTCTTGCGGTCGAGGAAGACGAAAGGCCGGTCGTCGATGCCGGCGAAATCGGCGGCTTCGCCGACCATCTCGCCCATCGGATCGCCGCCGCGCGGCGAGATCATCGTCACCTGAAAACCAAGCCTTGCGAGATTGCGCGCCGCATTGAAGCCGCCGCCGCCCGGCTCTTCGAACCAGGTCCCGGGATTGCTGGCGCCAGGCGCCGTCTCGCCCAAGATGCGGCCGCGTCTATCGATATGGGCACCACCGAGAACGAGAATCTTTCTGTTCATTTCAGTCGCTCTCCCAATGCCGAAAAAGCGAATCGATGCGATGCATTCTGATGGGCGCGTGTTGGCATTTCAGGTCTAAGCCGTTGCTTTGCATCGATAAAACAAAAATAGAACACGGGCCGTTTTACCTTTTTCTTTCAATTGTTTGATCGCCTATTGCGAGAATGGAACAAACAGGGTACAAACTCAACATTGCTTGGGCGGCTTCAATAACCTAAAGGTGGATCGGATGTCTCAGAATTCATTGCGGCTGGTAGAGGACAAATCGGTGGACAAAAGCAAGGCGCTTGAAGCGGCACTCTCACAGATAGAGCGGTCGTTCGGCAAGGGCTCGATCATGAAACTCGGCTCCAACGAGAATGTTGTCGAGATCGAGACGATCTCGACCGGCTCGCTTGGCCTCGATATTGCACTTGGCGTCGGTGGTCTGCCGAGGGGCCGCATCATCGAAATTTACGGGCCGGAAAGCTCGGGTAAGACAACGCTTGCACTGCAGACCATTGCCGAAGCGCAGAAGAAGGGCGGCATCTGCGCCTTCGTCGATGCCGAACATGCGCTCGATCCCGTCTATGCCCGCAAGCTTGGCGTCGATCTGCAGAACCTTCTGATCTCGCAGCCCGATACCGGTGAGCAGGCGCTCGAAATCACCGATACGCTGGTGCGCTCCGGCGCCGTCGACGTTCTTGTCATCGACTCGGTCGCTGCACTGACGCCGCGCGCCGAAATCGAAGGCGAGATGGGCGACAGCCTACCCGGCCTGCAGGCGCGCCTGATGAGCCAGGCGCTGCGCAAGCTCACCGCTTCGATTTCCAAGTCGAACACCATGGTGATCTTCATCAACCAGATCCGCATGAAGATCGGCGTCATGTTCGGTTCGCCGGAAACGACGACCGGCGGCAATGCGCTGAAGTTCTATGCCTCCGTGCGCCTCGACATCCGCCGCATCGGCGCGGTCAAGGAGCGCGAAGAGGTGATCGGCAACCAGACCCGCGTGAAGGTCGTCAAGAACAAGATGGCGCCGCCCTTCAAGCAGGTCGAGTTCGACATCATGTATGGCGAGGGCGTTTCCAAGACCGGCGAATTGGTCGATCTCGGTGTCAAGGCCGGCATCGTCGAGAAGTCGGGTGCCTGGTTCTCCTATAACAGCCAGCGTCTCGGCCAAGGCCGCGAAAACGCCAAGACCTTCCTGCGCGACAATCCGGATCTCGCTCGCGAAATCGAGCTGTCGCTGCGCCAGAATGCCGGCCTGATCGCCGACCGCTTCCTGCAGAACGGCGGACCGGATCCCGATGACAGTGATGCTGCCGCTGAGATGTGATCTCGCGATCAGTTTTTCTGCCAGTCCTTTAGAAAATCCAAACCGGCTGCATTCCCTGATCAGAATGCGGCCGGTTTTGTTTGTCTGCTGGACAGTGGCGGAGGCGAACGTTAAAAGCCGATGGATTTAGATTTACCTGCCTCGGGCAGCATTGAAGGGCATAGCATGAGCGGTGTGAACGATATCCGGTCGACATTCCTCGACTATTTCAAGAAGAACGGTCATGAGATCGTCTCGTCGAGCCCGCTCGTGCCGCGCAACGACCCGACGCTGATGTTCACCAATGCCGGTATGGTGCAGTTCAAGAACGTCTTCACCGGCCTTGAGAAGCGCCCTTATTCGACTGCGACAACGTCGCAGAAATGCGTGCGCGCCGGCGGCAAGCATAACGACCTCGACAATGTTGGTTATACGGCCCGGCACCTGACCTTTTTTGAAATGCTCGGCAACTTCTCGTTTGGCGACTATTTCAAAGAGAATGCGATCGAGCTTGCCTGGAAGCTGGTTACCGAAGGTTTCGATCTGCCGAAACATCGCCTGCTGGTGACTGTCTATTCCGAAGACGAAGAAGCTGCGACGCTGTGGAAGAAGATTGCCGGCTTCTCCGACGACAAGATCATCCGCATCCCCACCTCTGACAATTTCTGGCAGATGGGCGATACCGGCCCCTGCGGCCCCTGCTCGGAAATCTTCATTGACCAAGGCGAGAACGTCTGGGGAGGCCCTCCCGGTTCGCCGGAAGAAGATGGCGACCGGTTCCTGGAGTTCTGGAACCTCGTTTTCATGCAGTTCGAGCAGACGGAGCCTGGCGTTCGCAACCCGCTGCCGCGTCCGTCGATCGATACCGGCTTGGGTCTGGAGCGCATGGCCTGCATTCTGCAGGGCGTCCAGAGCGTCTTTGACACGGACCTGTTCCGCACGCTGATCGGTACTATCGAAGAGACGATGGGCGTCAAGGCGGAGGGGAGCGCCAGCCATCGCGTCATCGCCGACCACTTGCGCTCCTCGGCTTTCCTGATCGCCGATGGCGTGCTGCCGTCGAATGAAGGTCGCGGCTATGTGCTTCGCCGCATCATGCGCCGCGCCATGCGCCATGCCGAACTGCTCGGTGCCCGCGAGCCTCTGATGTACAAGCTGCTGCCGACGCTGGTGCAGGAGATGGGCCGCGCTTATCCGGAACTGGTGCGTGCCGAAGCGCTGATCTCGGAGACGCTGAAACTCGAAGAAGGCCGTTTCCGCAAGACGCTGGAGCGTGGCCTGTCGTTGCTGTCGGATGCGACCACCGATCTCGGCAAGGGCGACATGCTGGATGGCGAGACCGCCTTCAGGCTCTACGACACCTACGGCTTCCCGCTCGACCTGACGCAGGATGCGCTGCGCGCTCGCGAGATCGGCGTCGATATCTCCGGCTTCACCGATGCCATGCAACGCCAGAAGGCCGAAGCCCGCTCGCACTGGGCCGGTTCCGGCGAGAAGGCAACCGAAACCATCTGGTTCGAGCTCAGGGAAAAGCACGGCGCAAGCGAATTCCTGGGTTACGATACCGAAACCGCTGAAGGTGTGGTGCAGGCGATCGTCAAGGACGGCGCCGTCGCTGAAGAAGCCAAGGCCGGCGATAAGGTGCAGATCGTCGTCAGCCAGACGCCGTTCTATGGCGAATCCGGTGGTCAGATGGGCGATACCGGCGTCATCTCGTCCGACCACGGCAAGATCGAGATATCAGACACGCAGAAGAGGGGCGAAGGCCTCTTCGTGCATTTCGGTGCCGTCGTCGAAGGTGCATTCAAGACCGGCGACGCGGTTGTTCTGACCGTCGATCACGCCCGACGCTCGCGGCTGCGTGCCAACCACTCGGCAACGCATCTGCTGCATGAGGCGCTGCGCGAGGTGCTCGGTACCCATGTGGCGCAGAAGGGTTCGCTGGTCGCGCCTGAGCGTCTGCGTTTCGACGTTTCGCATCCGAAGCCGATGTCGGCCGAAGAGCTGAAGATCGTCGAGGATATGGCAAACGAAATCGTGCTGCAGAATTCGCCTGTTACAACCCGGCTGATGAGCGTCGACGATGCAATCGCCGAAGGCGCGATGGCGCTGTTCGGCGAAAAATACGGCGACGAGGTGCGCGTCGTGGCGATGGGCGAGGGTATGCGTGGCGCCAAGGCCGGCAGGTCCTATTCGATCGAACTCTGCGGCGGCACCCATGTCGGGGCGACCGGCCAGATCGGCCTGATCCGCGTTCTCGGCGAAAGTGCCGTCGGCGCCGGCGTTCGCCGCATCGAGGCCGTCACCGGCGAATCGGCGCGCGAATATCTGGCCGAACAGGACGAACGCGTGAAGGCGCTTGCCACTTCGCTCAAGGTACAGCCGGCCGAAGTTCTGTCGCGCGTCGAAGCGTTGATGGACGAGCGCCGCAAGTTGGAGAAAGAACTGGCTGACGCCAAGCGCAAGCTCGCCATGGGCGGCGGGCAGGGCGGCTCGGTCGATGCCGTGCGCGAAGTCGCCGGCGTCAAGTTCCTCGGAAAGGCGATTTCAGGCGTCGATCCCAAGGATTTGAAGGGGCTTGCCGATGACGGCAAGACCAGCATCGGCTCCGGCGTCGTCACCCTGATCGGCGTGTCCGACGACGGCAAGGCGAGCGCCGTCGTGGCGGTGACACCGGATCTAGTTGAGCGCTACAGCGCCGTCGATCTCGTCCGCATCGCCTCTGCCGCCCTTGGCGGCAAGGGCGGCGGCGGCCGCCCCGACATGGCCCAGGCCGGCGGTCCCGACGGCTCGAAGGCCGACGAGGCGATCGAAGCGGTGGCCCTGGCACTCGCCGGCTGAACTGCCGGTTCATAAGAGAGTTTCGAAAGGCGGAGGCTCAGCTTCCGCCTTTTTCTTTTTCGGTTTGCGCCGGAAGCAACTCCGCAGGATTTGTCAAATCGGGATATGGTTCTCTTTAGCCGATCGATTTGCACGAGGTTTGACATGAACGGCGAAACGGCATGGGCACTTTATGAAAATCGTCTGAGACGGGTTTCTGCCTATATTCACGACCACCTCGACGAGGAGCTGGATATGGGGCGCCTTGCCGAGATCGCCTGCATGTCGAGCTATCACTGGCACAGGATCTACCGGGCGATTTACGGTGAGACGCTGGCGGCAACCGTCAAGCGGCTCAGGCTGCATCGCGCGGCGGGCGAGATCGTCCGCACGGAGCTTGCGGTCAGCGAAATTGCGAAGCGATCAGGCTATCCCAATCTCCAATCTTTCAACCGCATCTTCAAGTCGGTCTACGGCATGCCGCCGGCCCGTTACCGGAAAGAGGGAAGCCACACCGCCTTCCAACCCTCACCTAAGGGAAAGACCAAAGCCATGTTCGACATTACCATACGCGAGATCGCACCAACCGAACTGATCGGCGTCGCCCATACCGGCTCTTATATGGAGATCGGCAAGGCCTTCGAGACATTGTTCGGCACGCTTTACGCCCGCGGGCTTGCCAAGCCCGACATGCGGATGATCGGCGTCTATCTCGACGATCCCGACGTTGTGCCGCTTGAAAAGCTGCGCTCGATCGCCTGCGTCGCCGGCGCTGCCGAAGTGCCGGTCAATGCGCCTTTCGAGCGGCGTACGATCGACGGCGGCGATTATGCCGTGCTGCGCCACAAGGGTCCCTATGCCGACATGCCCAAGTCCTATCAGTGGCTCTTTGCCGAATGGCTGCCGAAATCCGGTCGACAGTTGAAGGACAGGGTGATGTTCGAGGAATATCTCAACAATCCGCGCGACGTGCCGCCGACCGAGCTTCTGACGGATATTCACATGCCGCTTGCCTGAAGGCTGGCATCCCGGCGCGGCCATCGGAGAGCCGCGCCGGTAACGATCAGGCGGCCTGCATCGTCTTGCCGGCCTCATCATCAAGGGCATTGGCACGCTTATAGGCCTCACGCTCACTGATGCGGCCGAAATAATCGACGAAGGCCTGTCGCTTCTCGATGGAGCCGAAGCCAAGGCCCCAGCCGATATGCGAGCCGACATAGACGTCGGCGGCGGTGAAGCGCTCGCCGGCAACATAGGTCGAACCGGAGACGGCCATTTCGAGCGTGTTCATCACGTCGCCGAAACCGCCGCAGCCGGCCATGCGCAGGCGCTCCGTCGGAATTTCGAAGCCGAGAGCCCTCATCGTCACCGCCGATTCGAGCGGACCGGCGGCAAAGAACATCCAGCGGTAATAGCGGGCGCGCTCCTCCGGCCTCGGCGCCAGCGCCTTTTCCGGGAAGGTCTCAGCGAGATAGGCGCAGATCGCCGCACATTCGGTAACGACGGTCTCGCCGTGGCGGATCGCCGGCACCTTGCCCATCGGATTGACCGAGAGATATTCGGGGGCTTTCATGGTCCCACCGAAGGTCAGCAGTTCGGTGCGATAAGGCTGGCCGATCTCCTCCAGCATCCAGCGCGCGATACGGCCGCGCGACATCGGGTTCGTATAGAATACCAATTCCTCAGTCATGAGATCCTCCTCCTGTTGCGTCGCTCGGAATCAATAGCGCTGCGAGGTCTTTGTGCAACCCCCGATCTTCAGAGAGCCTTGCGGTACTGGATGAAACCCGAGCGTTCGGCGATCTTGTCGTAGAGCCGCCGCGCCGTTGCGTTCGTTTCATGCGTCATCCAATAGAGCCTGCCTGCGCCGTTTTTGCGGGCAAGATCGGCGACCGCATCGATCAGCGCGGCGCCGGTGCCGAGCCCGCGTTGGCTATTTTCGACATAGAGATCTTGCAGGTAGCAGGTCCATTGCGGCAGCCAGCAGGAGCGGTGAAAGATGGCATGGGCGATGCCGACGAGGTGACCGTCTTCATCGAAGGCGCCGAGCGCGTGCATCGGTTCGTCAGGGTCGTGGAAGCGGGCCCAGGTGAGATCCGTGGTTTCGGGCGGGATGGCTACGTCATAGAAGCGCTGATAGGCCTCCCATAAGGGTTGCCAAGCGGCATGGTCAGATGGTTCGAGCGGGCGCAGGGTCGCCGTCATCAGCTGTTCTCCCAAATGAAAAACGGCGGAGAAAATCCCCGCCGTTTCAATATTATCGCGAAAGGGCTGACTTACGCCATGGCCTTCTGCAGGTTCTGGTCGATCTTGTCGAGGAAGGCGGTGGTCGACAGCCACGGCTGGTCGGGGCCGATCAGCAGCGCCAGATCCTTGGTCATGAAACCGGATTCGACGGTGTCGACGCAGACCTTTTCGAGCGTTGCGGCAAAGCGGGCAAGCTCGGCATTGTCGTCGAGCTTGGCGCGATGGGCGAGGCCGCGGGTCCAGGCGAAGATCGAGGCGATCGAGTTCGTCGAGGTTTCCTGGCCCTTCTGGTGCTGGCGATAGTGGCGGGTGACCGTGCCGTGAGCGGCTTCGGCTTCGACCGTCTTGCCGTCGGGCGTCAGCAGGACCGAGGTCATCAGGCCGAGCGAGCCGAAGCCTTGGGCAACGGTGTCGGACTGGACGTCGCCATCGTAGTTTTTGCAGGCCCAGACGTAGCCGCCCGACCACTTGAGCGCCGAGGCCACCATGTCGTCGATCAGGCGATGTTCGTAAGTGATGCCGGCGTCCTTGAACTGATCCTTGAACTCAGCCTCGAAGACTTCTTCGAAGATGTCCTTGAAGCGGCCGTCATAGGCCTTGAGGATGGTGTTCTTGGTCGACAGGTAGACCGGCCACTTGCGCATCAGGCCGTACATCATCGAGGCACGGGCGAATTCCCGGATCGACTCGTCGAGGTTGTACATGGCCATGGCGACGCCGGAGCCCGGCGCGTTGAAGACTTCCTTCTCGATCACGGTCCCGTCCTCGCCGACGAACTTGATCGTCAGCTTGCCCTTGCCGGGAAACTTGAAATCGGTGGCGCGGTACTGGTCGCCGAAGGCGTGGCGGCCGACGACGATCGGCTTGGTCCAGCCGGGAACTAGACGCGGCACGTTTTTGCAGATGATCGGCTCGCGAAAAATGACCCCGCCGAGGATGTTGCGGATCGTGCCATTCGGGCTCTTCCACATTTCCTTGAGGTTGAATTCCTTGACGCGTGCTTCGTCCGGCGTGATCGTGGCGCACTTGATGCCGACGCCGTATTTCTTGATGGCGTTGGCGGCATCGACCGTCACCTGGTCGTTGGTGGCGTCGCGGTTTTCAACGGAGAGGTCGAAATAATCGATGTCGAGGTCGAGATACGGATGGATCAGCTTGTCCTTGATAAGCTGCCAGATGATGCGCGTCATTTCATCGCCGTCGAGATCGGCGACGGGATTGGCGACCTTGATCTTGTTCATGTATCTGCCTCGTTCGAGCTTGAAGGGGGACGGGGTCCCGGGTGGGTGACGTGATGAGGAGCGCTATAGCATTGTGAACCTGGAACGCAAAGCTGCAACGGGTTTCACAACGCGTTTTTGCCAGCATTGCCAAGCGCTCGAATCCGGCTAGAACAGGATGATTTTGGGCCGGTCGGCCTAAAATCTGAATCCTGTTCTACATTAGAAGTTAGAGCATGGTGTCGTCCGAAAACCGCTCACACTTTTCGGCATCATGCTCTAGTGTCCGCCTTGATTTGCCCGTCCGGAACATTCGACCATGAAGACGCTCGCCATTGTTATCGCAAACCTTATCGCCCTTTCAGGTGCCGCCCATGCGGCCGATGCCACCGCTCCGGTGAAGGAGATCATGGATGCGACCGGGAGCAACTGGGCCGACAACAACAATGATTGGACCGACATCTTCGATGCGAGCCGGCTCGATCATCTCTACAGCAAGGACTTCGTCGCGCGATACAATGCGGCCGCGCAGTTTCCGGCCGTCGATGACGACGGCATATCGCCGTTCAACTACGACGTCATCGTCAACGGCCAGGATGCATGCCCGCTGGAGGATATGACCACAGCGGCGGCACCGCCGGTTGACGGCACGACCGAGGTGACGGTGCGCTTCAAGAAGTCTGCCTGCTCGGGCGCGCCCGATGCCAAGGACTATACGACCGTTCGTTTCGAGGTGGTCGAGGAGGCTGGCCAAGCGGTAATCGACGATATCGTCACCGAGAATATCGAAACGCAGGCCCGTGATTCCCTGAAGGCGACGATGGCGCTGATTGCCAAAGGCCAGTAGGCGCGCGACATTCGATTGATGTCGGGCGATTGATGTCGGGCGATCTATAATGGGAATTCGATCCCGGGCGATTGTTCCGATCGGTTCTCCGATGGTTTGATTTGCGCTCTATCGGCGGTATCTGTCGATCCTTCCGTGGCATGGGGGCTCTTGCATTTGTTTTCCGGGTTTCAGTTCCGCGACTGGGTGCTTGCCAACGATCCGGCGCTTTCGCGCCTGCGCATGGCATCGCGGGTGACGCTGACGATCGTCCTTTCGTTTTTGATCCTGCTTGCCATCAGGGCTCTCATCCTGCCGCTGCCGACCGCGGCTTTCGGCCTCGGGATCGTACTGTCGATCGAAGGCGGGATCGCCGTTCGCGACAAGGGCAATGCGCGCCAGCTGGTGACGAGGCTCTTCGGTTGTGTGGTAAGCCTAGCCGTTGTCGGTATTGCGGCCGGGCTCGAGGATCGCCGTTTTCTCTCCGATCTCGTCTTCCTGGTGGTGATCGCGCTTGCATCTGCGGGTCGCGTGTTCGGGCCGCGCGGTTTTGCGATCGGCATGTTCGCCTTCACCTCCTATTTCATGGGCGCCTATTTCCGGCCTTCGCTAGTCGATCTGCCGGCGGTGGCGATCGGTCCCGTCGTTGCGGTGCTGGTCGGCCATCTGGTGAGGGCGGTGCTGCTGCCCGACGACTGGCGGCGCGACCTGCTGCGCTCGCTCGAAAGCGTGCGCGGCCGGATCAACCAGATTCTCTTCAAACTCGCCGCCCTTGCCGGGAGTGCAGAGATTGGCGAAGCCGATCGGCAGGAACTGCGCCAGCTGGAAGACCGGCTGAAGGAGGTGGTGCTGATGGCGGAGACCTTCATCCCGCGCCCGCCGGCAGGCGTCTTCGACGGTGCCGCCGACCCCGCCGCCGAACTGGCGATCCGGCTCTTCGATGCGCATCTTGCCGCCGAGAGCGCGATCGTGCTGAGCTTCCAGAGCCCACCGCCATTCGCGCTCATTCACGCCGTGATCGAGGCCGACAAATCGGAACTTCTAAGATTTGAGGGAATGGCCGAAACGATCAGGGACCAGCCGCAAGGCGAAACGGTGAGGGCGCTTCTCTGGCTCGGCGAGGCGCGGCAGCAACTGACGCAGGCGATCGACGAGGGACAGGCCCGCGGTTTTTCCGGCATCGATACGGTCAGCGACACGGCGCAATCCCAGCCGATCGATTTTTCATTCGCCAACCCGCTGCTGCGCTTGGCGCTGCAGATTACGGTCGCCTCGGCAATCGCCATGAGCTTCGGCCTGCTCTTGTCGCGCGAACGCTGGTTCTGGGCGGTGCTTGCTTCCTTCCTCGTTTTCACCAACACCAATTCGCGCGGCGATACGGCGATGAGGGCATTGTCGCGCTCCCTCGGTACCGTGTTCGGGATCGCGATCGGCCTTGTGCTGGCAACGCTGCTTTCAGGCGAGTCTGATATCGCCATTCCGGTTGCTGTCGTCTGTATCTTCCTCGCCTTCTATTTCCTGCAGGTTTCCTACGCGACGATGACCTTCTTCATCTCGATCGTGCTCTGCCTGGTCTACGGCATGACCGGTGTGCTGACGCTCGATCTATTGAAGCTGCGCATCGGCGAGACCATGATCGGCGCGGCGGCCGGAACGGCGGTCGCCTTCCTCGTCTTCCCCACGCGCACACGCGGCGCACTCGATGCCGCACTCGCCCGCTGGTTCCAAGCGCTGCGTGAGCTGCTTGGCGCGATCGGCGAGGGTAAGAGCGGCTTCGAGCTGATCGCTCTGTCGCAGAAGATCGATGCCTGCTACCGGGATGTGACGGTGACAGCACGGCCGCTCGGCTCGTCCTGGTCGGTGGTGACCCGGCCGGGCCAGATCCGCCAGACACTGGCGATCTTCCTGTCCTGCACCTACTGGACGCGCATCCTGGCGAAGAGCTGCGACGCGCCGGCAGCTGACGACACTCTGAAGAGCGTAATCGCGGCGGAGCTGGCGATGATCGATACGGTAGCCCCGCGTGGTTCGAACTGTTTTCTGATCAAGCGCAAGATATCGCGAACGACAGGCCGGCATCTGCCGCTGTCGCGCGCGGGTGCCAGGCTGGGGCTTGAAATGATCGGTTCGGCGTTGGAAAGGCTCTATCCGCAGGCCGACGTCTTGCCGTTTGCGCCGGGCGAGGCTATTGCGCGCTCGAAACAGGGATAGGACCATGGCAGGCACGAACAGCGAGCGTCAACTTCTGGCCGAAGGGCCGGCCATCATTCTGGTCGAGCCGCAGATGGGTGAGAATATCGGCATGGTGGCGCGCGCCATGGCGAATTTCGGTCTTGCCGAACTGCGTCTCGTCAATCCGCGCGACGGCTGGCCGAACGAGAAGGCGCAAGCGACCGCTTCCAAGGCCGATCATGTGATCGCGGCGACCAAGGTCTACGACACGCTGGAGCAGGCGGTCGCCGACCTCAACTTCGTCTATGCGACGACGGCGCGTGAGCGCGACGGCTTCAAGCCGGTCCGCTCGCCGGTCACCGCTGCCGAAACACTGCGGGCGAGGTTCCGGGCGGGCGAGGGCACCGGCATCCTCTTTGGGCGCGAGCGCTGGGGGCTGACCAACGAGGAAGTGGCGCTTGCCGACGAGATCGTCACCTTTCCTGTCAACCCGGCCTTTGCCTCGTTGAATATCGCCCAGGCCGTGCTGCTGATGTCCTATGAATGGATGAAATCCGGTATGGGCGATATCGGTGCCGTGCCCTTCCAGGCGATGGGACAGACGCCCTCGACCAAGGAGCAGCTCTTTGGCCTGTTCGACCAGCTGGAAGAGGCGCTCGATGCCAGGGGATATTTCCATCCTGCCGGGAAAAAGCCGAAAATGATCGACAATCTGCGTGCAGTCCTATCTCGCCGGGCTTTCACGGAGCAGGAAATCAGCGTGTTGCGCGGCGTCATCTCCTCCCTCGACCGTTTTTCGCGCAAGAGCCCGCGCGGCGGCCGGTTCCCGATAGCGGCCAAGGAAACACCGCCTGATGACAGCACCGACGCATGAGCTGAAACCGATCCTCGTCTTCGATTCCGGCATCGGGGGGCTGACCGTCCTGCGGGAGGCACGCGTGCTGATGCCGGAACGCGGCTTCATCTATGTCGCCGACGATGCCGGCTTTCCCTATGGCGGCTGGGAGGAACAGGCGCTGAAGGAACGGGTTGTCGGGCTTTTCGGCAAGCTGTTGACGGATCACGATCCCGAGGTCTGCATCATTGCGTGTAATACGGCCTTCACGCTGGTCGGCGCCGATCTGCGCGCCGCCTATCCTCAGATGACCTTCATCGGCACCGTGCCGGCGATCAAGCCGGCGGCGGAGCGTACGCGCTCGGGCCTGGTCTCGGTGCTTGCGACGCCGGGCACGGTGAAGCGGGCCTATACGCGCGATCTCATCCAGTCCTTCGCGCAGCAATGCCACGTCCGCCTCGTCGGCTCAGAGAACCTGGCGCGGATGGCAGAAGCCTATATTCGCGGCGACGCCGTCTCCGACGAGGCCGTGCTTGCCGAAATCGACCAATGCTTCGTCGAGAAGGACGGTCACAAGACCGATATCGTCGTGCTTGCCTGCACGCATTATCCATTCATGGCCAATCTGTTCCGGCGGCTTGCGCCGTGGCCGGTCGACTGGCTCGATCCGGCCGAGGCGATCGCGCGCCGCGCCCGCACGCTGGTGCCGCTGATCGCCGATGCCGTACATCCCGACAATTTCGACTTCGCCGTCTTCACCTCCGGCCAGCAGGATTTTGCGACGCGGCGGCTAATGCAGGGTTTTGGGTTGAGGGCGTGAGGGGAATTGTCTTGTGGGTTGGCGAAATCTGGCCCTGAAAATAAGCGCATTCTTTGATAGACGGGGCGCAGCCGTTTCGGAAGAATGGTGTTTCGTTCATGTGAGTCTCTTCGTCGCGAGGATCAGCATTGCAGGTTGGCATCGATATGGGATTGGCGTCCGGCAGCCCGGCGACGCTCGATATCGAGGAGCTGCTGGCGACCCGTCTGTTGGTGCAGGGCAATTCCGGATCGGGCAAGTCGCATCTGTTGCGCCGCCTGCTCGAACAATCGGCGCAATGGGTGCAGCAGGTCATCATCGATCCTGAGGGTGATTTCGTCACGCTCAGCGACAGGTTCGGCCATGTCGTCGTCGATGGCGAGCGCACCGAGGCGGAATTGGCCGGCATTGCTAACCGCATCCGCCAGCATCGCGTTTCCTGCGTGTTGACGCTCGAAGGTCTCGACATCGAACAGCAGATGCGGGCGGCCGCAGCCTTTCTCAACGGCATGTTCGATGCCGATCGCGAATACTGGTATCCGGTTCTCGTCGTCGTCGACGAGGCGCAGATGTTTGCACCGTCGGTCGGCGGCGACGTCTCGGAAGATGCGCGCAAAATGTCGCTCGGGGCAATGACCAACCTGATGTGCCGCGGCCGCAAGCGCGGGCTTGCCGGCGTCATCGCGACACAGCGGCTCGCCAAGCTCGCCAAGAACGTCGCAGCCGAAGCCTCCAACTTCCTGATGGGCCGCACCTTTCTCGATATCGATATGGCGCGCGCCGCCGACCTGCTCGGCATGGACCGGCGCCAGGCCGAGATGTTCCGGGACCTGAAGCGCGGCAATTTCGTTGCGCTTGGACCGGCGCTTTCGCGCCGGCCGCTGCCGATCCAGATCGGCGCGGTGGAAACCTCGGCGCGCTCTTCCAGCCCGAAGCTGATGCCGCTGCCGGATGCGCCCCAGGATGTCGAGGATCTGATCTTCACGCCCGATCCGGAGGAGTTTCTCCGTCCGCCGGTGCGCCGCGCCCCGCCGGCGCCGCGGCCAACGACCGACATTCTCGCTGAACTCTCGCGCTCGACGCCGGCGGCATCCGCAGCGCCGGCCGAGGCGAGGGCGAGCCAAATAGAGGTCTCCGCCGAGGAGCGGGAGGAGCGCCTTGCCGGCGTGCTTGCCGAAATACTCGACGATCCCACCTCTGCCTTCCGCACCGATTCGGTGCTCTACCAGGATTTTCTCGTCCGGCTGCGGATGCGCCGCGTGCCGGGACCGCCGATCGCGCTGCCGGATTTCCGTCGGCGTGTGGCAATCTCGCGCTCCGGCGTCGATGCGGAAACGGCTGCGAGCGATGCCTGGGCAACGGCGCTGTCGCTGTCAACTAATGTCACCGACGACCTGCAGGGCGTTTTCCTGATGCTCGCCAGGGCGGCCGTCCGCGGCGAGCCGTGCCCGTCGGACGCGCGCATCGCCCGCGCCTACGGTACCCATTCCGCCCGCCGCGCCCGCCGCCTGCTCGGCTATTTCGAGGAGCAGGGCAGCATTGTCGTGCACACGGATTTTTCCGGCAGGCGTATTGTCGCGTTCCCGGATATGAACTGCCAGACGGCGCCGGGCGACGCCAACGCGCCCGATACAGGCGATCAGCCGCTGGCGGCGGAATAGTGGCGCTTTCGGGCTTTGCCGCTGTTGACAATTTCATGACGGCCCTCTAAAGACCGCCCCAAGCACCGGGCAGCAATGTCCGGTGTTTCATTTGACATGTCCCGTGGATGGTTCCTGTTCGCTAACCGGAACATCCTGTCAGATCTCGCAAGAGTTCAGAGGAGGGCGTGTTTCCTTCGCGCGGTTTGGCAACAAACCGACAGAAACCTTTGAAAGGAAATGCGATGAGCAAGCGCGAATCGTCCAAGTACAAAATCGACCGCCGTATGGGCGAAAACATCTGGGGCCGTCCTAAGTCCCCGGTGAACCGCCGCGAATACGGCCCGGGCCAGCACGGCCAGCGCCGCAAGGGCAAGCTTTCGGACTTCGGTGTGCAGCTGCGCGCCAAGCAGAAGCTCAAGGGCTACTACGGTGACCTGCGCGAGAAGCAGTTCCGCGCGATCTTCGCCGAAGCCGACCGCCGCAAGGGCGATACCTCGGAAAACCTGATCGGCCTGTTGGAATCGCGTCTCGACGCGATCGTCTATCGCGCCAAGTTCGTTCCGACGGTGTTTGCTGCCCGTCAGTTCGTCAACCATGGCCACGTCACCGTCAACGGTGTGCGCGTCAACATCGGTTCCTACCGCTGCAAGGCCGGCGACGTCATCGAAGTTCGCGAAAAGTCGAAGCAGATGGTGACGGTTCTGGAAGCCGTCAGCCTCGCCGAGCGCGACGTTCCTGATTATATCGAGGCCGATCACCACAAGATGGTCGCCACCTTCGGCCGTGTCCCGACGCTCAGCGACGTTCCGTTCCCGGTCATCATGGAACCGCAACTGGTCGTCGAATTTTATTCGCGTTAATCAAAACCAGGCGTTTTCGCATATGGAAAAGCCGCTCCTTCGGGCGGCTTTTTTGTTATCTGGAGAGAAGCGATGGCGGATTTGCAGGCGACCCTCGATAGTATCTATAGCGATATCCTGCCGCGCATCGGCGAGGGCAAGGTCGCCGACTATATTCCGGAGCTTGCCAAGGTCGATCCGAGGCAGTTCGGCATGGCGATCGTCACCGTCGACGGCAAGGTCTATCGCGTCGGCGACGCCGATACCGCCTTCTCGATCCAGAGCATATCGAAGGTCTTCATGCTGACGCTGGCGCTCGGCAAGGTCGGTGAGGGGCTCTGGAAGCGCGTCGGGCGCGAACCTTCCGGATCGGCTTTCAACTCGATCGTCCAGCTCGAGCACGAGGGCGGCATCCCGCGCAATCCCTTCATCAATGCCGGCGCGATCGCCGTCAGCGACGTCGTCATGGCCGGCCATGCGCCGCGCGAGGCAATCGGCGAGTTGCTGCGCTTCGTGCGTTATCTCGCCGATGACGAGTCGATCAGCATCGACGACAGGGTGGCCCGCTCGGAAACGCAGACGGGGTATCGCAATGTCGCGCTTGCCAACTTCATGCGCGCCTACCGCAATCTCGACCATCCCGTCGACCATGTGCTCGGCGTCTATTTCCATCAATGCGCCCTGTCGATGAGCTGCGAGCAGCTGGCCCGCGCCGGCCTGTTCCTGGCGGCGCGCGGCAGCAATCCGGTGACCGGCCACTCGGTGGTCTCGCCGAAGCGGGCACGGCGTATCAATGCGCTGATGCTGACCTGCGGCCATTACGATGGCTCTGGCGACTTTGCCTATCATGTCGGCCTGCCCGGAAAGAGCGGCGTCGGCGGCGGCATCTTCGCGGTGGCGCCGGGCATTGCCTCGATCGCGGTCTGGTCGCCGGGGCTGAACAAGGTCGGCAATTCGCAGCTCGGCGCCGTGGCGCTGGAAATGCTCGCGGCGCGCACCGGCTGGTCGGTTTTTGGCGATTGACGCTGTGTTACCGAACTCGTTTCTGCTAAGGCAGACAGATCTCGATAGGACGACGCAATGAATATCGCAGCCAATATTGCGGATGATCTGGAAAGCGGCGAAGCCGACGGCGGCGTCGGCCATGCGCTTTTTGCCGATGCGCCGCGCTCGGTCTCCTTCAACAAGCTGCGCAAGCGGCTGCTCAGGCAGGTGCGCCAGGCCTTCGACGATTTCGATATGCTGAATGGGCAGAGACGCTGGCTGGTCGGCCTTTCCGGCGGCAAGGACTCCTACGGTCTGCTGGCGCTACTGCTTGATCTCAAGTGGCGCGGCCTGCTGCCGGTCGAGCTCATTGCCTGCAATCTCGACCAGGGGCAGCCGAACTTTCCAAAACATGTATTGCCGGATTATCTGACCAAAATCGGCGTGCGGCATCGGATCGAGTATCGGGATACCTATTCGATCGTGAAGGAGAAGGTGCCGGAAGGGGCGACCTATTGCTCGCTCTGTTCGCGGCTGCGCCGCGGCAATCTTTATCGCGTCGCGCGCGAAGAGGGCTGCGACGCATTGGTGCTCGGCCACCATCGCGAGGACATTCTCGAAACCTTCTTCATGAACTTCTTCCACGGTGGACGGCTTGCCTCTATGCCGGCGAAGCTTCTGAACGATGAAGGCGATCTGATGGTGCTTCGGCCGCTCGCCTATGCCGCCGAGGACGACCTCGCGAAATTTGCCGCCGCCATGCAGTTTCCGATCATTCCCTGCGATCTCTGCGGTTCGCAGGACGGGCTGCAGCGCAATGCGATGAAGGATATGCTCGCCGATATCGAGCGGCGCATGCCGGGGCGTAAGGATACGATGCTGCGGGCGCTTTCACATGTGAACCCGTCGCACCTGCTCGATCCAAAACTCTTCGACTTTTCCGCCCTTACAGCGTCGCGCGTCTTTTCAGACGCGCAAGGGGACGCTGTAACACTTTGAATTGCTGCATAATTCCTTAAATCGGTTCCGATTTGAGGAATTATGAAGTGGTGTCACCGATCCTTCATGAACGGCCGGCTATGCAGCCTGGCTATTGGATGAAGTACAGGATTTCGCATGACCATTTCAGATCAGGATATTCTCTTTCTCGGCGATTGTGTCAGGGAGGCTGCGCGTGCAGAAATCATGCCGCGTTTCCGCAATCTCGGTGCTGACGATGTTTCGGAAAAGACCTCGGCAACCGATCTGGTGACGCAGGCGGACCTGCTTGCCGAACACAGGATTACCGCGGCGCTGAAAGAGCGCTTTCCCGCAGCGCTCATCGTCGGTGAGGAAGCCTATGACGCTGACCGGTCCGTCGTGCCGGCACTTGCCGATGCCGAACTTGCCTTCGTTATCGACCCTGTCGACGGCACCTTTAATTTCGCCGCCGGGCTTCCGGTGTTCGGGACGATGCTGGCGGTCACCGTAAAGGGTGAGACGGTCGCCGGCATCATTCATGATCCCGTTCTCGGCGACACCGTGACGGCGATCAAGGGCGCCGGCACCTTCCTGACGCGGCAGGATGGCCAATCGAGCAGACTGAGGGTGGCTGAGTCTGCCGCCTTGAACCAGATGGTCGGCGGCATCTCGTGGGGCCATATGGACGACCCGGATCGCTCGCGCATCTCCGCCAACATGGCAAAGATCAGGATGACCTTCGCCTTCAACTGCTCGGCCTACGAATATTGGATGGTCGCCTCCGGCAAGCTGCATTTCATCGGCCATGCAAAGCTGATGCCCTGGGATCACCTGGCCGGCGTGCTTGCGCATCAGGAGGCCGGCGGCCATACGGCGAAATTCGACGGCACGCCCTATCGCCCCGGCGAGACGACAGGCGGCATCATTTCTGCACCCGATAAGGACAGCTGGCAGCTGATCCGGCGCGAGATCATCGGCAACTGATCTAAGGCCCTTCCTAAAAAGCCGGACCGAAAGGATTTGACATGACTGTGACTGTCGACGTGACCGTTCTTGCCGACCTGCTGCGCCGTGCGGCGAAAGCAGAAATCCTGCCGCGCTTCCGCCGGCTCCGTCAGGATGAGGTGCGCGCCAAGAGCGAGGCGACCGATCTCGTCACCGAGGCCGACGAGCAGGCCGAGCGGATGATCAAGACGGAAGCCGCACAGCTCTGGCCGGACGCGCTGTTCGTCGGCGAGGAATCGGTCGCGGCCGACCCGGCGCTGCTCGGCAGGCTTGCCGATGCTGATCTGGCGATCGTCGTCGATCCGGTCGACGGCACGTTCAATTTCGCCTCCGGCATCCCGGCCTTCGGCGTCATGGCCGCGGTCATATCAGGCGGCGAGACCATTGCCGGCATCATCTACGATCCGATGGGCGACGACTGGGTGATGGCGGAAAAGGGCGGCGGCGCCTGGCTGCGCCGACCGGATGGCGAGGCGCAGCGGCTGCGCGTGGCCGAGCCTGTCGCGCTGGAGCAGATGGTCGGCATGGCCTCGACCGGTTACCTGCCGCAGGAGAAGCGGGCCGAGGTGCTCGGCAATCTCGCCAAGGTGCGCTTCCTCACCAATTACCGCTGTGCCGCTCACGAATACCGCACCTTTGCCGGCGGCCATGTGCATTACCTGATGTACAACAAGCTGATGCCCTGGGATCACCTGGCCGGCACGCTGATCTCGCAGGAGGCAGGTGCCCATGCGGCGCGTCTCGACGGCTCGCCCTACCTGCCGCATCATCTTGACGGTGGGCTGCTGATTGGCCCTGACAAGGCCTCGTGGGAGGTGCTGCGGCGTGAGGTGTTCACCGTCTGAAGGCATGAAATGTCCGCTGCGGCATTCGTTCTACTTGCCGAAAATTATCCATAGAGCTTCTCCATGAGGAAGTTCTCCAGGCTTTGGCCGCGTTTCGCGACGATCTGCTTTGTAACCACCCAGAAGCCTTTGCGCTCGAAGAACGGTCTGGCCGTTCGGCTGGCTTCGGTGTAGATTCGGCCAAAGCCGAGCCCCTGAAAGTCGGGGTGCACGAACATCATGTCCAGGCAGCCGTCGCCAGTCAGATCCGAAAATCCTGCCGGCTTTCCGTCAAATTCCGCGATCCAGGCAGGCCTGCTGATCCTTCGCTCCGCCCATCGGCTGCAGTCTTCCACCTTTGCCCAGGCCTCGATCTCAGCCGGTGAATAGTCCTTCGACGAGACTTCTCGAATGGCGCGCAGGAAAATGTCAATTGTAGCGTCCACGTCGCCTGGCGTGTAGGGCCTGATCAGAATTCGGTCGTTCACTGGGATGCCTTCGCGCACTGCCGCCAATCGTTTTCGGTGTCAGAAGTGGGCAGCACCTGGATCCAGCTGCGGGCTATCTCCAGGATGCGTGAAGAGTTTGCCGTTCTCCGCCCAGAGCGTGGCCGCGATCGTGACTGCGCCAAAGAGCGCGAAGCCGCCGAAGAGCGGCTGCACCGTGCCGTTGAACATCTGGCCGACCAGGCCGCCGAGGATGGCGCCGGCCGTCGTCGAGACGAAGCCGGTGATGGCGGTCGCAGTACCGGCGAGATTGCCCATCGGTTCGAGGCTGATGGCGGTGAAATTGGTGGCGATGACGGCAAACATCATCAGCACGATGGTGAAGATGCCGTAGGCGATGGCGAAGTCCGGCTTGCCAGCCAGCGCGATGACGAAACCGAGTGCCGACAGCGCCGTGAAGATCAGCAAAGCGGCGTGCGAGATGCGGCGCATGCCGAATTTTCGCACAAAGAAGCCGTTGGCGAAATTGGCGACAGCGATGCCGCCGGCGGTGGCCGCAAAGGCGATCGGCAACCAGTCGCCGAGGCCATAGACCTCGCCGAAGACCTGTTGCACCGAGATCACATAGGCGCTGATGACGCCGGTGAACATGGTGAGGCCGATCATGTAGCCGCAGGTGATACGGTTGGTGAGCACGGTCTTGAAGCCATCGACGACGGAGCCAACCGACAGCGGCAGCCGCTCTTCCGGCGGCAGCGATTCCTTCAGCCGCAGAAACGCCCAGACGAACAGGATGGTGGCGGTGATGCCGAGCAGGATGAAGATCCAGTGCCAGTTGGCATAAAGGATGATGAGCTGGCCGACGGAAGGGGCAACGATCGGTACGATCATGAAGACGATCATGACGTAGGACATCACACGGGCCATCTCGCGGCCGCCGAAGCAGTCGCGGACGATGGCCATGGTGGTGATGCGCACGGCGGCGCCACCCACGCCCTGAACGAAACGCATGATGAGCAGCATTTCGAAACTGCCGGTTGCTGCGGCGGCAAACATCCCGATCACGTAACAAACCAGGCCGCCGAGCAGGATGTTGCGGCGGCCGAACGTATCCGAAAGGCTGCCGAAGAATATCTGCGAGACGCCGAAGCCAAGAAAAAACACGCCGATGATCAGCTGCGCGTCGTTGGTATTGGTGACGCCAAGGGAATGGCCGATGTTGGGCAATGCCGGCAGCATGCTGTCGATCGCCATGGCGATACTGGCGGTCATGATGGCGATGGTGACGACGAACTCGCCGAAACCCATGCCGATGCGGCGGGAGCCCTGGTTTTCCTGGTGCGGTTTATGCGGCGGCGTCATGTGGTGAAATCCCGGATGCGGAGGAGGCCGGCCGTTCAGACGGCCGGATTCTGCGGTTGGAAGAGGCGGCCCTTTTCGGCGATCAGCACGAAAACGAGCCCGATGATCGACACGATGAAATAACCGGCGACCATCGGCAGCGCGGTACCGTCGAAGGCCTGGCCGATGCCGGCGCCGATGAGGGCGCCACCGACCGTGCTCATGAAGCCGAGAACGGAGGAGGCGGTGCCGGCGACATGACCGAGCGGCTCCATGGCGAGCGAATTGAAGTTCGAGCCGATCCAGCCGAACTGGAACATGGCAAGGCCGAAGAAGGAGATGAAGAGAGCGAAAGGCATCGGCTCGGAACTCACCATCTGGACGATCAGCCAGATGGTGTTGATGGCGATGAAGCCGATGAGCGAGCCGTGCGACAGGCGGCGCATGCCGAGCTTGCCGACGAAACGCGAATTGAAGAAGGACGACAGCGACATGAAGATCGCCACGCCGGCGAAGGCGAAGGGGAAATAGACGCCGAGATCGTAAATGCCGACATAGACTTGCTGGGCGGAATTGATGAAGCCGAACAGCGCGCCGAAGATGAAGGTGCTGGCGATGGTGTAGCAAAGCGCCGTGCGATTGGTCAGCACCAGCTTGAATGCGCCGAAGATCGAGCGGGCGGTGAAGGGGCGGACATTGGTGGGGTGCAGGGTTTCCGGCAGACGGAGATAGGCCCAGACGGCGATACCAATCGCCATGGCGGCGATGAAGAGGAAGATCAGATGCCAGTTGCCGAAGAACATGACGATCTGGCCGGTGCCGGGCGCAATCACCGGCACGATCATGAAGACCATCATGATCAGCGACATGACTTCGGCCATCTGCCGGCCGCCATAGATATCGCGGACAATGGAGACTGTGATGACGCGGGTTGCCGCCGAACCGACGCCCTGGACAAAGCGCAGGGCGAGCAAGCCGGCGAAGGTGGGGACGAAGACGATACTGATGGCGGAGAGAATGTAGATGACGAGACCGATCAAGAGCGGCGTACGGCGGCCGAAACGGTCAGACAGCGGCCCGTAGAACAGCTGGGCACAGCCGAAACCGAGCAGATAGGTGGAGACGACGAATTGGCGATGATTTTCGCTCTCGACGCCGAGGCTCGCGCCGATCTGCTGCAAGGCCGGCAGCATGATATCGATCGCCAGAGAGTTGACGGCCATCAGGAAGGCGGCGAGCGCGATAAATTCTCGCTTGCCCATGGGCAGGCGGCCCGCGGACACGGCTTGTGATGAATCTGTCACAATGAAATTCCCATAAACAGGCTAAGGCGCTGCTAGCCGCAGCGCCTCGGACTCAAGATTACAGATTTGGAAACCGGGCGGACGCCCGGTGACCGATCAGGCGGCGCCGCGCACGGTGATGCCGTTTTCCTGGAGATGCTGCTGCAACTCACCGGCCTGGAACATTTCCCGGACGATGTCACAGCCGCCGACGAATTCACCCTTTATGTAAAGCTGCGGGATCGTCGGCCAGTTGGAATATTCCTTGATACCTTGGCGGATCTCCGAATCGGCGAGCACGTTGACGCCTTTGTAGTCGACGCCGATGTAATCGAGCATCTGCACGACCTGCCCGGAGAAACCGCACTGCGGAAACTGCGGCGTGCCCTTCATGAAGAGGACGACGTCGTTGCTCTTGATTTCGTTGGCGATGAATTCGTTAATGCCGCTCATAGAACCAAATCCTTTCAACAGGCGGGTTAAAGGCCCGCCGTTTCAATCGTTGTCTTTAGATAGCATGCGGCAGCAGGAATTCCAGCCGCCCAAACCAAAAAAAGACCCATTATCGCAGGCCTCTCCGGGGCTGTTGCTGGCACGTTACGGTTGGTGGGTGAGATAAGCCTGAATCTGTTCGATTTCAGTATCGGTGAAATATTTGAAATCCCACTGCGAAACCTGGGTCATCACGCCGAGGTCGCGGCCTCCGACACCCTTTCCGGTGCGCAGCAGGTTCTTGAAATCGGCAGCCGAATAGGATTGTGCCAGGGGCTTCAGCGCCGGGGCAAGAAAGGCTTCGGACTGTTTCGCCGTATCGAGATTGTGGCAGTGGCTGCAATCGGTCCTAAAGGCATATTCACCGATATCGGCCGGGCGCGTGGCGGCGGGGGCGATGACGGCAAGCACCAGATCTGCCTCGAAGGGGATCTTGTCGAGCGCCAGGCCCACTCGGCCGAGCGGCCCCCATTGTGTTCCTCCCGCCACGGCGTCGGGAAGTTGCTTCAGGGTGCGAAGCCAGGCGATAAGTGCTGCCATGTCGTCGTCAGTAATATTGGCGAAATTACCAGCCGGCATGATCAAGACGCCGGTGCCGTCCTTCTTGACGCCGTGGCGAATGAGACGCACGAGCTCGGCATCGCTGTACATGGGCACCAGGCGGGTCAGGTTCGGCGCGACGATGCGACCGACGCCGGGCTCGTCGATCAGCACGTTGCCGGCATCGTGATGGCAGCCGCCGCACATCAGCGTGCGGGCGCGGCGTTCGGCCTCTTCCGGGGACAGCGTCGTCTTGACGGCAAAATCGGAGGCCGCGATATCGTAGGTTCTGGAAAGGCGCATCTCCGACAGGGCGTAGACGCCGGCGACGGCGATGAGACAGATCGCGACAACGGCCGCGAGGACAATTTTCAAAATACGTTTCACTGGCTCAGGCCCCCCCCAAAAATCTGCAAGATCGGTGCCCGCGAAGGCACCGGGCATTAGCTGCGGCGCTGGCGGCTGCGGCCGGCGGCAGTGCGGCGCTTGCTCACCTGTTTGCGGGCGGGCTTGCGTGTCGTCGCCGTCTTGCGGGCGGTCGAGGCTGGCTTGCGCGCTGCAGCCGTCGTCGACGCGCCGCGCGTTTTACTCTTCTTGCGCTTCGTCGTGGCGCGGCCGGTGGTTTTCTTGAGGATTTCCTTCAGCACGCTATCGACGACGCCTGATATCAATTCTTTGACGAGATCGGCCACAAAGCCCTCCGTTCGTGGTGGAAACGACATGGGTGCTATTGAATTCCGGAAGAGTTCCGTTAGCAAGACGGCTTCGAGGCCGGAGCTGCTTTTTTGCCGATATCAGCGGCAAAGCAGCGAGGATCACAAGCAACATGCCGGCCATTCGCCCGGCCGGAAGGTGGAATGAAACTGATCGAAAAGCGGGTCGTCCTACACTTCGCCGGATTTGAGCCGCTTGACGGCGCCGCCCACAGGGCGCGTTACGAACGTTCTGCCAAGCAGAGTGCTGCCGTCTGGGGCTATTCAGTTGAGGTGGGGGCGCCTGCAGCGGGAAGCGATCCCCTCAGTTTCGAGGTCACGACGGGCAGCGGGGCAGCCGCTGACGCGGCGCCCGAGGCAGCCGCTGACGCGGCGCCTGAGGCAGCCGGCACGGCGCCCGAGGCAGGCACTGGTTCTCCTGGCTGGCAGACGAAGAGCTGGATCCACATGGTCGATCACGACGCGCTGGTAAGCCGGCTGCGCGGCGGCAATACGCTGAGCCAGATCATTACGGGTTTCCGCAGTTGCGCCCAGATCATATTGGAAGGCGGCATGCGGGGATATTTCCGCCATGCCTGGCGCTTCGGCCTATTCTTCCTCTTTCCGTTCCTGCTGACGGCGCTGGCGATTGCGCTGACGGTGCAAATCGCTGTGCTGCCCTATGGTCTCGGCTTTTCACCGTGGCACATGCTGTGGAGCGGGCCGCTCGCGCTCTGCTTCTTCATCTTCGCCTTCCTGCCGTTTTCCGAACGCTTCCATACGCTGCATCTGTTTGCCGATTGGAAAATGGCGGTGGCGCTCGGCCGCATGGACCGGACGGATTTCAACGACTGGCTGGAAGACCGGGCGGCTGCCGTGCGCAAGGCGCTGGCGCAAGAGGCGGACGAATATGTGATCTCCTCGCACAGCATGGGGTCGAACGTTGCCGCCCATGTCATCGGCATATTGCTGGAAAGGGAGCCGGAGATCTTCAAGGGCAAGCGCGTGGTGTTTGCGACCCTCGGCAGCGCCATCCTGCAATGCGCGCTGCTGTCATCGGCAACGCAGCTGCGTGCCCGCGTCGGGCTGATTGCCCGGTGCGAGGACATTTCCTGGCTCGACGTGCAGTGTCTGACGGACTCGATCAATTTCTACAAGGTGCCCGTCGTTTCCGTGTGTGGCCATGGGGATGCACCTGAGGCAAAAATGATCCTGATCCGCGTCAAGCAGATGCTGACGCGCAAACACTATCGCAAGATCCGCAAGGACCAGCTGCGCGTCCACCGGCAATATGTGCTCGGGCCGGACCTGAAGGCGCCCTTCGATTTCACGCTGATGACATCAGGGCCGATGCCGGCATCGGTCTTCGCCAGCCCCGATGAAAAGCGAATGCCCGGCTGAGCGCCCCAACCCTGTCGCAAATCCCTGTCGCGAAACTCCCACTTTTGCGAGCGGTTTCTTGCGACATTGACAGGAAAGTTCAGTGCCGGCCGTTTGTCGCGGAAGTTAGAAATCTTGCGACAAACAAGTGCGAACAAGCTTCATACCCCTTGCTCAAAGCGCGTGCCCAGTCAAAAAAAGGTAGCCGTATGGATATCTATCTTGACCGATCCATCAGCTCTCCGTAAAGATAGCCATATGGATACCTATGAAGTGAGCGTCCCGAAGATTTTCGGGGCTTTGTCCGACCCGACCCGGCTCGCAGTCGTCGAAAGGCTCGTGGATGGACCTGCCTCGGTGACCGATCTGTCGCGGCCGTTCGATATGGCAGGCCCTTCGTTCCTGAAGCACCTCCGCGTACTCGAAAACGCGGGCGTCATCGCGTCAAGCAAATCCGGGCGAGTGAGAACGGTCAGCCTCGTACCAGACTCGCTGATGCGGGTGGAACATTGGGTCCGTCAGCACCGCGCCGGGCTTGAGGAACGTTTCGACAGACTTGGCAACTTCCTAAATCAGGAGCAGTAAAGTGACAAAAACAGAACAAGAGCACAGATCGATTACCATCGAGCGCGTTTTTTCCAATTGCGTGGATCACGTCTGGGCGGCGTGGGCGATTCCCGAAAAGAAGAAAGCATGGTTCGGTGAAGGACTGGCGGAATGCGACTTTCGCGAGGGAGGAGCCGAGCGCAGCAGCTTTGTCACGGACATGGGAACCCACACCAACCAGACGCACTATTTCGAGATCAAGGAATCCAAGAGGATTGTGTTTGCCTATTCGATGGCCCTCAATGGTCGTATCCATACGGTGTCGCTGGCGACCGTGCTGTTCTCCGACCATGGCGGCGGGACGAAGCTGACTTACGTGGAACAGTTATGCGTCATCCCGCCGAGCGACGGCGCTGAAGGGCGAGAACACGGCTGGAGAGCGCTGCTGGATGGGCTGGAGAGCTATTTAGCCGGTGATATTCAAGACAGGCGTAGCAAAATTTCCAATTAAGGCGGCAGTTTTGCGACTGGATTTTGCGACGTCGCGAAAACAAGCATTCCGCGACGGGTGAGTGCGCAGAGTGCTTCATGAAGATTTTTCCAGCAAGATAAACCACGCGAAACGTTCACGCCGCACGGGATTCGGCATTAATATCTACTTGGATGCCACATTTAAGTTAGGGGTTAGACCCAAGCGCCAGGCGTCGTTTATCCACAGGACGAGCCTATTCCGGCGCGGAGGTCTGCAGCGCCAGCGCGTGCAACACGCCGCCCATATTGCCCTTCAGCGCCTCGTAGACCATCTGGTGCTGCTGCACGCGGCTCTTGCCGCGGAAGACTTCGGCGACGACTTCGGCGGCGTAATGATCGCCGTCGCCCGCCAGATCGCGGATCGTCACCTTGGCACCGGGAATCCCAGCCTTGATCATGTCTTCGATATCGCCGGGTTTCATGGCCATGATCGTTACTCCTTGCGCATCATTCCGCGGCGAGTTCGCCGCGGCCTTCCATGAAATCAGGGAACCACGATTCATGGGCATCGCGCAATTGCTGAATCGGCAGCGCGATCAGATCGCCGACGACGAGCGCCGTCCCGCCGACCGTGCCGAGGCGGCGGAAAGGAACGCCGGCGCCTTCTGCATTGGCGCAGACGAAATTTGCCACGTCGGCAGGCACCGTCAAGATGTAGCGAGCCTGGTCTTCGCCGAATAGCAGCGCATGCGGCGCGCCTTTGCCTTCGTCGAGATCGATCATCAGGCCCTTGTTCGATGCCATGGCCATTTCGGCGAGCGCCACAGCAAGGCCGCCCGACGAAATATCGTGGCAGGCGGTCGCCTGGCCGTTGCGGATGACGGAGCGGACAAAATCGCCGTTGCGCCGCTCGGCAAACAGATCCACTTCGGGTGCCGGACCTTCGCGGCTGGCGAGCACATCGCGGAGGTAGACCGACTGGCCGAGGTGGCTGCCGTCGACGCCGATCATGATCACCCTGTCGCCGTCATTGGCGGAGCCGATGCGGGTCATCTGGCGCCAATCCGGCAGCAGGCCGACGCCCGCAATTGTCGGGGTCGGCAGGATGGCGACGCCGTTGGTCTCGTTGTAGAGCGAGACGTTACCTGAGACGATCGGGAAGTCGAGCGCGCGGCAGGCTTCGCCAATGCCCTTCACCGCTTCGACGAACTGGCCCATGATTTCGGGCTTTTCGGGGTTGCCAAAATTGAGATTGTCGGTGGCGGCGAGCGGCTCGGCACCCGTCGCGGTGATGTTGCGCCAGCACTCGGCGACTGCCTGCTTGCCGCCTTCGAAGGGATCGGCCTCGACATAACGCGGGGTGACGTCGGAGGAGAAGGCGAGCGCCTTGCTCGGGTGGCCGTCGACGCGCACGACACCGGCATCGCCGCCCGGAAGCTGCAGCGAATTGCCCTGGATCAGCGTGTCGTACTGCTCGTAGACCCAGCGGCGGCTCGACTGATTGGCGGAGCCGACAAGCTGGAGCAGCGCCTGGCCGTAATCCTCAGGGGCTGCGACGAGATTAGCGGGCAGGGGAGCCTGCTTGCCGGATTCGCGCCAGGGGCGGTCATATTCCGGCGCCTGGTCGCCGAGATCCTTGATCGGCAGATTGGCGACCTCCTCGCCCTGATGCATGACGCGGAAGCGCAGGTCGTCTGTCGTTTTACCGACGATGGCAAAGTCGAGGCCCCATTTGACGAAGATCGCCTTGGCTTCCGCTTCCTTCTCCGGCTGTAGCACCATGAGCATGCGCTCCTGGCTTTCCGACAGCATCATCTCGTAGGCGGTCATCATCTCTTCGCGCACCGGCACCTTGTCGAGCTCGAGCAGGATGCCGAGATCGCCCTTGGCGCCCATTTCGACGGCCGAGCAGGTGAGGCCGGCCGCACCCATGTCCTGGATGGCGATGACGGCGCCGGTCTGCATCAGCTCAAGGCAGGCTTCGAGCAGGCACTTTTCGGTGAAGGGGTCGCCGACCTGAACGGTCGGGCGCTTTTCCTCGATCGATTCGTCGAATTCGGCCGATGCCATCGTCGCGCCGCCGACGCCGTCGCGGCCGGTCTTGGCGCCGAGATAGACGACCGGAAGGCCGACGCCCTTGGCCTCGGACAGGAAAATGGCGTTGGATTTGGCGATGCCGGCGGCAAAGGCGTTGACGAGGATGTTGCCGTTATAGCGGGCATCGAACTCGACTTCGCCGCCGACGGTCGGCACGCCGAAGGAATTGCCGTAGCCGCCGACGCCGGAGACGACGCCGGAGACCAGATGGCGGGTCTTCGGGTGATCCGGCTCGCCGAAGCGCAACGCGTTCATGGCGGCGATCGGGCGCGCACCCATGGTGAAGACGTCGCGCAGGATGCCGCCAACGCCGGTCGCGGCCCCCTGGTAGGGTTCGATATAGGAGGGGTGGTTGTGGCTCTCCATCTTGAAGACGACGCAATCGCCATCATCGATATCGACCACGCCGGCATTTTCGCCCGGGCCCTGGATGACGCGCGGCCCCGTGGTCGGCAACGTGCGCAGCCACTTCTTCGAGGATTTGTAGGAGCAGTGCTCATTCCACATGGCCGAGAAGATACCGAGTTCGGTAAAAGTCGGTTCGCGGCCGATCAGATCGAGAATGCGCTGGTACTCGTCCGGTTTCAGGCCATGGCTTGCAATGAGTTCCGGCGTGATCGGCATGGTGTTTGGAATGGTCATGAGCGGAAAGTCCCTGGCGCGTTTTGCGCTGTCTTTAGCTTATGTAGCGGCGACGCGCGACAGAAAAAAGCTTGCCGTCAACAGAGGGCGGGCAGGCTTTTCCCACAAGGGGTCAAACCAGTCAGAACTTGTAGCCGACCTGCAGGCCGGCGCGTGTCACGCCGTCGTTCGGGCCGTCGCAGAGATTGGCATGCGAGGAGTGGGCGATCTGGGCCATCAGGTTCCAGTGAGGATTGAAACGGTAGCCGGCGCCGGCATATTCGCGGAACAGAACGCGACAGCCGAGTTCCGGGCCATCGCCATTGCCCTTGAGATCGCCGTATGGATAACGCCGCCGAAGCCGGCTTCGGCAAAGAGCTTCTCGTTGAAATTGACCGTCCAGGCGAAACCTGTGAAGAATTGGGGGACCTCGCCCGACGTGCCGATCGAGGTGCCGAGATGGACACGGGGGTGTAACAACTGCTGCTGCCAGCCGACGGCCGTGTCAGATCCGAAAGGATCGAAGAGAGCGGTAATCTCAGGAAAGACGCCGTCTTCCCTGGAATGGCCCGATTGCACCGAGGTCGAAACCCCAAAACGCAGTTCATCGAATATCTGCTCGCCGGCATTTGCCGAACCTGCCATCAAGGTTCGGGTTACCGCTGCTGCTGACGCGGCACTCAAAAAACCAACGCGATTCTTCCGAAGCCGACCCTCATATCCTGTCCTTTGATTCGCGTTAGGCGCGAATAACAAAGAGGTAACATGGAGGTTGAGTCAGTGAAGCGCTGTGAACAGGCTCTGGCGTTTTTCTAAATTATGACGTGTATCTGCAACACGTCATATTTCACCGTCATAGGCGGAACCGCCATTTTCCAGCAGCCGGCGCAGGATCATCAGGCCGGAGATCAGTTCCTGCCCCGTCTTCGGCGAGGAAAAACCGATGCGAACGCGATGATAGGATTTCTCCCCGCGGGCTGCCTTGAACTCGTCCTCGTCATCGACGAGCACGCCGTCACGGAAGGCGGCATTCTTGAAGGTGCCCGACATCCAGGGCTCCGGCAATTTCAGCCAGAGGAAGGGCGCATGCAGGTGCGACGTGAAATCGAAGCCCTGCAATTGCTCCCGCGCAAGCCGGACGCGCCGGGAGAGTTCCTCGACGCTCTGCTTGCGGATCTCGTGGGCCATTCCGCTTTCAACGAGGCGCGCGCAGGTCTCCGCCAGGATGAAGGGCAGACCACCGGTGATCATCTTGTGCGTCACCCGGATGCGCTGGGCAAAATGTGGCGGGCATGCGACCCAGCCGCCGCGCACACCAGCGGCCACCGATTTCGACAAGCCGTTGACGAGGAAGGTTCGATCGGGGGCAAGCGAGGCGAGCAGTGGCGTCTCATCGTCGGCCATGCCGCCGTAGAGATCGTCTTCGATCAGCCAAACGCCGTGTTTCCTGGCGATTGCGGCGATTGCCGCGCGCCGCTCGTAGGGCATGATCGCCACGGTGGGATTGTGGACGGTCGGCATCAGGAAGGCGATCTTCGGATGCTGCTGCTGGCAAAGCCGCTCGAAATCGTCCGGGATCACGCCGAGTTCATCGGACTCGACCGTCAGCGTGCGGCGGCCGAGAAGGCGGGCGCTGCGGCTGACCTGGGTGTAAGTGAGATCCTCAAAGACGATCTTGTCGCCCGGCGCCGAGACGGCGGCGATGACGGCGATCGCCGCCGCATGAGCGCCGAGGGTCGGCACGATGTTTTCGGCCTCCGGCGTCCAGCCGCCGCGGGCAAGCCAGAGGCGGCCGGCTTCAAACCAGTTGCGCGGAAAAGTGCGGGAATAGGATGAAATCTCGGCGAGATGCTGCTCACCGATTTCGGCGAGGATGCCGGATATGATCTTGCCCTGGCCAAGGTCCGGGGCGGCAGTGGTATCAAAGCGGATCTTGTCTGCAGGCGCGTCCTGGACGCGGGTGCCGCCAAGCGAGACAGTCAGCGGGTCGGTCTGTTCCCCAGGCTGGGTTTCGGAACGGTTCAGCACATAAGTGCCGCGCCCGACCTCGCCGGCGACCAGGCCGCGTTCGTGCACCAATGCATAGGCGCGGCCGATCGTGCCGATGGTCACCCCGATATCGTAAGCGAGGTTGCGTTGCGGCGGCAATTTGCTGCCGGCGGGCAGGGCGCCGCTGGCGATGGCAGTTTCGATGCTGTCGGCAAGCCGGAGATAGACCGGACCGGAACCGCGGGAGAGATCGGGAAGCCAATTTGTCATGGTGACAATTGCCTATATTGTCACATTGTCCCTGTCAAGATTAAGAGTCAATTCCAACGGACAACCGAGAGGATTCCTGGAATGTCTGCCTTGCCTGAGATCAAAATGCCGATTGTACCTATTGTCTCTTACGACGATAGGAGACAGATCGTCCTGCCCGACGCGCCTGCCGAGGCGACGACACGTGTGGGGCGGATCTGGGCGGCGATTCTTCTTTGGAATGAGAAGCGGGAAGGCCGCCGGGCACTGAGAAATCTGACGGCGAGCGAACTCAAGGATATCGGCGTGTCGCAGTCCGATGCCGCGCGCGAAGTCGGCAAGTCGTTCTTCTGGGATTGATCGAGCCTGGGCGCTGATCGCAGCGGTCAGCTGCAGGCCTTATTGCCACCGGACCAGCGATTGACGTCGGCGGCGATACGGCCGGCGACCGGCTCCGACATCATCGGACCGAAGGCCTGGAGGCGCGACGGGCTTCCCTCGGCCTGAACGACGAGCAGCGGCCGGCTTTCCGGGCTGCCCTTGTGGACGACCAGAATGCGCGGGCGGCCGGAGAAGGAATTGAGTTCCGGCGCAAGCTTGTACGCAGCAAAAGCCGGATCGCCCGACTTGAACCAGCAGGCATTGGCGGCGAGCGCAACGCGTTCCATCGTCGGCAGCGCGGCGCGGTTCGGACCCGTCGTCGGCGCCGGCGTCTGGCAGGCTGCGACCATGGCTGCGAGAGTGGCGAGCAGGGCAGCGTTAGCGACAGAATGGCGAGGGCGCATCGATCTTGCTCCGGATCCGGATAAAAGGATTTTGAATTCAAAGTGCCACAGCGATGTTCGCGCATCTGAAAAGAGGCGCGGCGCTGTAGATCAGGCGGCGATGACGTCGAGCGCCGAGGCGAAGAGGCCGCGGCCGTCCGAACCGCCATGGGCGGCTTCGATCAGGTTCTCGGGATGCGGCATCATGCCGAGAACGTTGCCCTTTTCGTTCATGACCGCGGCGATGTCGCTGATCGAGCCATTCGGATTGGTGCCCTCGGCATAACGGAAGACCACCTGACCATTGCCTTCGATCTGAGCCAGCGTTGCTTCGTCGGCGAAGTAATTACCGTCGTGATGAGCGACCGGGCAGCGGATGACCTGGCCTTGCGCGTAAGCACGGGTGAAATCCGTCTCGGCATTGACGACTTCGAGTTTGATCTCGCGGCAGACGAATTTCAGCGAGGCATTGCGCATCAGCGCGCCAGGCAGCAGGCCGGCCTCGACGAGGATCTGGAAGCCGTTGCAGACGCCGAGCACCTTCACGCCCTTTGCCGCCTTGTCGATGATTGCCTGCATGACCGGCATGCGGGCCGCGATAGCGCCGCAGCGCAGGTAATCGCCATAGGAGAAGCCGCCGGGGATAACGATCAGGTCGACATCGGGGATCTCAGTCTCCGTCTGCCAGATCGTCACCGGGGGCTTCCCGGAAATCTTGGTCAAGGCGGCGATCATATCGCGGTCGCGGTTGAGGCCCGGAAGTTGAACGACGGCTGATTTCATGGGGTCCCCGCGTCTGGCGAAAGATATTGAACTGGAACGCTTTCGGCGAGCCATACCCCATTGTCGGAGACAAAGAAAGAATGGCCTTCTGAAAACATGCGGGCCGCGTCCACACGCAGGATGACATACTCACCCTTGCGGCGCATTGCGACGATTTTCGCGGTTTCGACATCCGCCGACAGATGAACGTGGTGCCGCTGCATCTTCTTCAAGCCTTCGCGCTCGATCGCCTGCCAGTTCGTCAGAGACGTGCCGTGATAAAGTGCTGCGGGCGGTTCCACCGGGTTCAAGGCGAGATCGACCTCGACGCTATGACCCTGATTGGCGCGAATTTTGTTGTCGGCGAGAGTGAAGCGCTTCTTCGGATTGTTTTCGACGATCTCGACAATATCGGCGCGGGAAACATCGTATTTCGATGCCACCGCTTTTTCGAGCGCATCGAACGATACCCAGCCTTCGGCATCGAGCGTCAAACCCGCGGCATCAGGCGCATGGCGCAAAACATAGCTCATAAATTTCGAGACTTCCGTCTCCAGCTTTGTCTTCGTCATGACGCCAAATCCTCAAAGTCCGCCGGACCACGGGTCTCTGATCGTCAGTCGATCGCGATCGCGTAGTTCTCGATTACCGTGTTGGCGAGCAGTTTTTCGCACATGGCCTTGAGGTCGGCCTCTGCCTTGGCCTTGTCGGCGCTTTCCAGCTCCAGGTCGAAGACCTTGCCCTGTCTTACATGGCCGACGCCCGAGAAGCCGAGGGCACCAAGCGCGCCTTCGATAGCCTTGCCCTGCGGATCGAGAACGCCGTTTTTCAGCGTGACGGTGACACGAGCCTTGATCACTTTGTCTTCCCTGCCTTACTTGACCAGAACCGGGCCGGTGCCGCGCACAGGCTCATTTTCATTGATGATGCCGAGACGGCGGGCAACTTCGGAATAGGCTTCGAGCAGCCCGCCGAGATCGCGGCGGAAACGATCCTTGTCCATCTTCTCGTGGGTCTCGATATCCCAGAGCCGGCAGCTGTCCGGCGAGATTTCGTCGGCAAGGATGATGCGCATCATATCGCCTTCGAAGAGGCGGCCGCATTCGATCTTGAAGTCGACGAGCTGGATGCCGACGCCGAGGAAGAGGCCGGTCATGAAGTCGTTGACGCGGATGGCCAACGCCATGATGTCGTCGAGCTCGGCCGGATTGGCCCAGCCGAAGGCGGTGATGTGCTCTTCGGAGACCATCGGATCGTCAAGCGCGTCTGATTTGTAATAGAATTCGATGATCGAGCGCGGCAGTACCACGCCTTCATCGATCCCGAGGCGCTTGGCGAGCGAACCGGCGGCGACGTTGCGCACGACGATCTCCAGCGGGATCATCTCTACTTCCTTGATCAGCTGCTCGCGCATGTTGAGCCGGCGGATGAAATGAGTAGGGATGCCGATCTTGTTCAGATGGCTGAAGATATATTCGCAGATGCGGTTATTGAGGACGCCCTTGCCATCGATGACTTCGTGTTTCTTCTTGTTGAAGGCGGTGGCATCGTCCTTGAAGAACTGGATCAAAGTGCCCGGTTCCGGGCCCTCATACAAGATCTTTGCCTTGCCCTCGTAGATACGGCGGCGACGGTTCATCGTGGTCATTCTCTATTGTTGGCGCTCTTGGGATAGCGCGAGTGGATCGATCTCGTGGCGTCCCCTTAAAGGAAAAGAGTGTGTTTCACAATCCGCCTGTCCCTCCTTCGCCGGTTTCGGGATTTCTGGCCCCCGTTTCCGGATTTCGTGGTTCCGGCTTCCGGATTTTACGAAATACCGCCAAGAGAATCGAATGAATTCGCAAGACGAGTCTACCGCCTTTTCCCATACGGTGAAATGACGGCGAAATGGCGGGAGGTTTATGCAGGTCTTTATTTGGCGGCTCTGCTTGGCAGCGCGTGACGAAGCTGCGTCTGCAGGGCGCGCGCGGCGATTTGCCCGTGACGCCAGCTTCCGGCACGGATGAAGGAAGGGATCTGCATGGCCGGCATTGGCCGGGCAAGCGCATAACCCTGCAGCGTGTCGCAGTCGAGTTCTTCGAGAATGCGGATATGATCGGCCGTCTCGACACCCTCGGCGATGACGAGGATGTTCAGCGAGCGACCGATGTCGATGATCGAGCCGACGAGTTTGCGCTGCTCGGCCGATTGCGGCAGCATGCGGATCAGCTCGCGGTCGATCTTCAATGTCTTCGGGCTCAAGCGCAGCAGGCTGACGATCGAGGCATGGCCGGTGCCGAAATCATCGATCTGGATGTCGATGCCGAGCTTGCGCAGCTTTTTCAGGTTGGCGGCCACCGCCTCGTCGCAATCGTCGAGCGAGATCGATTCCAGCAATTCGAAGGCGAACGTGCCGGGCTGGATTTTCAGGGCGCGGAGTTTCTTACCGAGATCGGGATCGGCGAGCCGTCTGGCCGAAACGTTGACCGATATTTTCGGAACCGACAGCCCGTCCTTGATCCAGACGCGGCGATCGGCCATGGCGCGCTCCAGGATCAGGGCGTCGATGGTCGAGACGACGTCGAGGTCTTCAGCGATATCGAGGAAGCGGTCGGGCGTCAGCAGCCCATGCACCGGATGCTGCCAGCGGGCAAGTGTTTCGACGCCTGCGACATCCAGCGTGCGGGCATCGAACTGCAGCTGATAGAAGGGCACGAATTCATTGCGCTCGAGGCCGATCAGGATCTCGTCGGCGAGGTGCTTGGCGGAGATGATGTCGCGGCGGGCAGCAGCCGAGAAAAATTCGAAGCGATTGCGGCCCAGGCCCTTGGCACGATAGAGCGCGATATCGGCATCGAGCAGCATCTGCTTGGCGTCGAGTGTCGGTCCGCTGTCGATGGCGATGCCGATGCTGGCGCCGAAGCGGCAGTCGTGCCCCTCATATCGGACGGGTTTGCGCAATTCGCGGATGACACGTTCGGCAAGGCCGCCGATCTTCTTGGATGCGGGATCGACGATGCAGAGGATGACGAATTCGTCGCCGCCGATGCGGGCGACGAAATCGGCGGCACGGACGGAATTTCTGAGTACGGTTGCGGCATGCCGCAGCATGGCGTCGCCGGCCCGGTGGCCGAGCGTGTCGTTGATCTGCTTGAAGCGGTCGAGATCGATATGCAGGATCGCCAGCGCCAGGCCCTTGGCCCGGCATTCGGCGGAGCGTTCGTCCAGCATCTTGTCGAGATAACGGCGGTTCGGCAGGCTGGTGAGATAATCGTGCAGCGCCAGGTGCTCGATGCTCTCCTTGGCGGCTTCGAGTTCGCGGTTGCGGGCCTCGGCCAGATCCTTGGCGCGCTGCAACTCGTTTCGGAGCGCGACCTCCCCGGTGACGTCCCAATTGGCGCCGATCAGCTTGCGGTGGCCGTTGCCGTCGACGAAGAAGGCCGAGCGGGCGCGGATAACGCGTTCGGCGCCGTCGCCGCGAATGATGCGGTATTCCTGCTGGAAGTCACTTCCGCTTTCGACGCTGCGGTCGGACAAGCCCAGCACGCGCTCGCGGTCGTCGGGATGCAGGCTTTTCGCCCAGGCGTCGCTGGCGATTTGGCGTGGGGCGCCCTGCAGCCCGTATATGGCGATGAGACGCTCATCCCATTCGACGGTCTCATTCTCGATATCCGCCTCGAAGACGCCGATGCGGGAAATCTCCAGCGCCAGATCGAGCCGGCGCGACAAACGCGACAGCGTCTCCTCGGCCTCCTTGCGGGCGGTGATATCGGTATCGGTGCCGACGATCCGCGACGGTACGCCGCTCTCGTTCCATTCGACGCAGGCGCCGCGGCAGTCGATCCACATCCAGTGACCGTCCCTGTGGCGCTCGCGATATTCGAAGATCTGGTAATCCGGGTCGCCGGCGTTTTGCCGGTCGATGGCGTGGATGACGAAATCGCGGTCATCGGGATGGACGAGCTGCAGCCAGGTGTCGTAATCGCCAGCGGCTTCCTCGTCGGGCGCCATGCCGCGCATGGTCTTCCACGTCTGCGAGTAATATTTGCGATCAAGACGGTAGTTGTGATCCCATACGCCAAGGCCGGAGCCGACGAGCGCATGGTTCCACCGGCTCTCCCGCTCCGCTAGGTCGGAATCATCGTCTGCCCCGTTGCCGACGCCTGCCTCGGCCGCTAAGGCCTCGTTATGCGGATCATCGGCCTCTGGATGGGCTTTCTTCACAGGCATTCTCGCTTAATTCACCTCGGTGCAGTCTGCTGTCATTCCATTAAGAAAGACTTAGAAAGCACTTGCGCAACTAGCGGGGCAGCCTGTTTTTCTCAATCAGGCGGAGAGCTTGCTTAGGAACTGGGCGAAGACCATCGTGCCCTCGGGCCAGGGGCCGTGACCGGAATCGGCATTGATATGGCCTGCCTCGCCGGCATCGACGATGAAGGAGCCCCAGCTGCCGGCGATATCGTCGGCATGTTCGTAGCTGCCGAACGGATCGTTGCGGCTCGCCACCGTGATCGACGGGAAGGGCAGCGGATCACGCGGGTAGGGGCCGAAGGTCATCAGGTGCTTCGGGCGGATGTCGGGATTGGCGACATCGGGTGGGGCGACGAGGAAGGCGCCCGCCACCGGCTTGCGGAAATGCGGGATGGCGTGGATCGCCGAGGCCACGCCGAGCGAATGGGCAACGAGGATGACCGGACGGGTCGAGGCGTTCACTTCCTCGGCGATACGGGCGATCCAGTCCTCGCGGACGGGCTTTGTCCATTCGGCCTGTTCGACGCGCCGCGCCGTGCTGAGCTTTGCCTCCCAGCGGCTCTGCCAGTGGCTCGGCCCTGAGTTGGTGTAGCCGGGAATGATGAGGATATCTGCGTCTGAGGCTTTCATAGTGCCGCCGATGTGAGAAAGCTCGGCCAAGATGTCAAGAGGGGACGTGAAGGGAGAGAGCGACACGGGCGTTTTGGTTTGCTATATTGCTCCAGTGCCGGTTGCGGATTTCGTGTCGGCTTGCCCGCCGATTGCGTGTCCGCCGCCGACCAGGTCTCGGCTGAGGAGGAGAAAGCCATGGCGGCATTTCATGTCATGACGGGTGCAGGCGAAAGCTTAGCGCGGCCCGTTGTCAATCGCATCAGTATCGCCGACGTCTTCGACGCGCTGAAGCGCGGGTACGACGATTTCATGGAGAAACCGTCGCATTATGTGTTCCTGTGCCTGATGTACCCGATTGCCGGCGTCTTCCTGACGCTCTGGTCATCGGGCGCCAATCTTTTGCCGATGGTCTTTCCGCTGATGGCAGGTTTCGTGCTGATCGGCCCGATCGCAGCGATCGGCCTTTACGAGATCAGCCGCCGGCGCGAGGCCGGCCTCGACACGTCATGGACGCATGCGCTCGACGTACGCCATTCGCCAGCGCTGCCGTCGATCGTCGCAGTCGGGCTGATGCTTTGTGCGCTTTTCGTCGTCTGGCTGGTGACGGCGCAGACGCTCTACAGCAACCTGCTCGGTGAAGTGTTTCCGCGCAGCATGGCGGATTTCTTCCGCCAGGTCTTCGGCACGGCCGAGGGCATGCAGCTGATCATCTGGGGCAATCTGATCGGCTTCGTCTTTGCGCTCGTCGTGCTGTCGATATCCGTGATTACCTTTCCGCTGTTGCTCGACCGCGATGTCGGAGCGGTGGCCGCCGTCCTCGCCTCGATCCGGGCGACGATTGCCAATCCGGTGCCGGTGCTGCTCTGGGGCCTGATCGTTGCGGCACTGCTCGTGATCGGCACGATCCCGGTCTTTGCCGGACTGGCGCTGGTTATTCCGATCCTTGGCCATGCGACCTGGCATCTTTATCGCAAGCTGATTGCGCGCGAAGGCGTGTAATCGAAGGTTTCCGGGGATCTCGAATTATCGTGATCCCCGGAATTCAAAGCTTCGCCCGTTCCCGGAACCTCGAGACCTCTCGCCGCGTTGTGTGTGACCGGCTTGTGGGAGGATTTCGGAGGTGACGATGCAGCATCTGTTCGCCCGCTTCGCAACCAAGATATCGGAATGGGCGGGCAAACCCGTCATCTTCATCCTGGCGCTCATCGCCGTCGTGATCTGGGCGGCACTCGGCCCCTTCTTCGATTATTCGGAAACCTGGCAGCTGGTCATCAACACCGGCACGACGATCATCACCTTCCTGATGGTTTTCGTGTTGCAGAACGCCCAGACGCGCGACACAAGGGCGATCCAGGCCAAACTCAACGAAATCATCCTGACCAGCCATGCGGAAAATCGCTTCATCGGCATCGAAAATCTCGACGAGGAGGAGCTGAAGCGTCTCGACGAGCTGGTCGCCAAGGCGGCCAAGGGCAGGGGCGAGACGGAGGCTTGCCGGATATCGGAGGCCGCCAATGTGGTGGTGCCGAAAAAGGAGGTGCTGCGTAAGCGACGAGCCTCAGCCAAGCCGGCGAAGCAGAAACAACGGCCGCTTGAGAAAAATTAATCACCACAATCGCACGTGTTTCAGACGCCCTAGGACGGCGCCTGCAAGGGCGCCGCCGTATCATTGCGGTTAGTCGCTCATGCGTTCCCAAACACACGGCGAAAGATCGTGTCCACATGTTTGGTATGGTAGCCGAGATCGAACTTCTCCCGGATATCTTCTTCTGAGAGAGCAGCGCGCACCTCACCATCGGCGAGCAGCTCCTCCAAAAAATCCTTGCCCTGTTCCCAGACCTTCATGGCGTTGCGCTGCACCAGGCGGTAGGCGTCCTCGCGGGAGGCGCCGGCTTGGGTCAGAGCCAGGAGGACGCGTTGGGAGTGGACGAGGCCGCGGAATTTGTTGAGGTTCTTCTCCATGTTCTCGGGGTAGACCAGCAGCTTTTCGATGACGCCGGCGAGACGCGAGAGGGCGAAGTCGAGAGTGACGGTCGCATCCGGGCCGATCATGCGTTCGACCGAGGAGTGGGATATATCGCGCTCGTGCCAGAGGGCGACGTTTTCCATGGCCGGCATGGCGTAGGAGCGGACCATGCGGGCGAGGCCGGTGAGGTTTTCGGTCAGCACCGGATTGCGCTTGTGCGGCATGGCCGAGGAGCCCTTCTGGCCGGGCGAGAAATATTCTTCCACTTCCAGCACTTCGGTGCGCTGCAGGTGGCGGATTTCGGTCGCCAGGCGCTCGATGGAGGAGGCAACGACGCCGAGGGTGGCGAAATACATGGCGTGGCGGTCGCGCGGGATGACCTGGGTCGAGACCGGCTCCGCCTTCAGGCCAAGCGCCTCGGCGACATGTTCCTCGACGCGCGGATCGATATTGGCGAAGGTGCCGACGGCGCCCGAGATGGCGCAGGTCGCGACTTCCTCGCGGGCGGCGACGAGGCGCTGGCGGCAGCGCTCGAATTCGGCATAGGCGAGCGCCAGCTTGACGCCGAAGGTGGTGGGCTCGGCGTGAATGCCGTGCGACCGGCCGATGGTGACGGTGTCCTTGTGTTCGAAGGCGCGGGTTTTGAGCGCCTCGAGCAGCCGGTCGATGTCGGCGATGAGGATATCGGTGGCGCGAACCAACTGGACGTTGAAGCAGGTGTCGAGCACGTCGGATGAGGTCATGCCCTGGTGGACGAAGCGTGCATCCGGGCCGACGATCTCGGCAAGATGGGTCAGGAAGGCGATAACGTCATGCTTGGTGACGGCCTCGATCTCGTCGATGCGGTCGACATCGAAGGTTGCCGCACCGCCTTTTTCCCAGATCGTTTTTGCCGCCGATTGGGGGATGACGCCGAGTTCGGCCAGCGCGTCGCAGGCATGCGCTTCGATCTCGAACCAGATGCGGAACTTGGTTTCGGGAGACCAGATGGCGACCATTTCGGGGCGGGAATAACGCGGGATCATGGGCGGCTGCCTTCACTTCAAGAGGTTTGCTTCATCGAGGTTAGCGCTCGTGTAGCAAAGACGGGCGGCAATCTCAACGCATGCGTTTGGCAAGATGATAGCTGCTGGCGACAAGGCAGACGAGGCCGAGCGGCAGGAAAAGGCGAAGACCGATCACCAGGAACTGGTAGACGGCGCTGACGCTGGTGAAGACGAACTGAAAAGCCCAGACGAAACTGCCGAAGGGCGCGTGCCAGCGCGAATAGAAGAGCCGGTATTCCATGGCGAAGAGGAAGGCGGTCATTGCGATCGTCACCGCGGTCAGCGTCGCGAAGAAGGCGGCAAAACGCGTTTCCGGCGGCCTGTCATAGGCGAAGAAGCGGGCGACCGGCAGGGCGAAGGGCCAGGCGAACAGACCGCCGGCGAAATAGAGCACGGCGACCTCGGCAAGCCGGCTCGTCTGCAGGCCGTTGCGGAGGTAAAGGCCGAGCATGGCGGAGGCGAGCATCTGCGTGCCCCAAAACAATGCGCCGGCTATCAGATCGGGGTAGGGCGGCCGTGCAGCTCTTAGACGATCCATCCTCGGGCGATCTGTCCTGGGGCGATCCGGGCTCGAGCCATCCATCCTTGGGCGATCTCCGGGCTCAGGGATGAACCGGAACGGCGATCCAGCGTCCGTTCCTGTCGGCGTCGAAGGCCAGGATAAGGGCGATGTGAACCTGGTTTCCGGCCTCCGGCTGATAGACCATCGCGCCGCCGATCCGGTATTCGACCGAACAGGCGCGATCGGCCGGAACCGCGGTCGCCTGCCGCGCCGCCTGGCGGTTCGGAGCGCCTTGCTTCTCGATCATCTGCAGGCTGAAGCCGAGGACCCGCTTGTCGACAGCCGCGCAACCCTTCGGCGTCGGCACCGGCATCTCACCGAGCGAAAGCGTATAGGGCGATTTCGGCGGGCCGTCGGTCGCAAGCGTCGTGTAGCGGATGGTCTTCGAGGGAGAACCGAGTTCGGTCGGCGGATTGAAGGCGGCGATCAGGCCGGGATTGGTGAGCAGATCGTATTTGTCCATCTGGCTGCGCGCCGCCGTCAGGTTCTGCCGCCGCGCCTTGGAAAGATTGGCGTCCTTGTCGGTCATCTCGGTGTGGAAGGGCGTGCCCTCGAGATACTGGCCGCTGTTGGTATCGACGAAATAGGTGTTGGAGTAGGGGACGCCGCCACTCTCCTCGATGCCGAATTCCTGAAATCCGAAGACCTTGCCGTCGGCGGAAAAGCCGATCGGCTGGATATTGGCGATGTCGCCGGCAAGGGACAGGCCGGGCAGGCCGGCCAATGCGGCGGCAAACAGGCCACCGATGATCAGACTCTTTGTCATGTTCGTGCCCCTTCGGCTGCCTGACGCAGATCGGCGACGGTCCGGCGATAGTTCTCGACCGTACCGCCCTTGAAAATTGCCGAGCCGGCGACGAGGACGTTGCCGCCGGCGCGGGCGATCGCCGGCGCCGTTTCCATCGTGACGCCGCCATCGACCTCGAGTTCGATCGGCCGATCACCGATCAGTGACTTCGCCGCCGCGATCTTGGCAGCCATTGCCGGAATGAACTTCTGCCCGCCAAAGCCGGGATTGACCGACATGATCAGGATGAGGTCGACATCGTCGAGCACGTTTTCGATGGCGCTGAGCGGGGTTGCCGGATTGATCGTCACCCCGACCTTCTTGCCGAGATTGCGGATGGTCTGCAGCGAGCGGTGCAGATGCGGCCCGGCTTCGGCATGGACGGTAATCCGGTCGCAGCCGGCCTTGGCGAAGGCTTCGAGATAGTCGTCGACCGGCGAGATCATCAGATGGCAGTCGAAGGTGGCTGAGGTATAAGAGCGTAGCGACTTGATGACATCGGCGCCGAAGGAGATGTTCGGCACGAAATGCCCGTCCATCACGTCGAGATGGATCCAGTCGGCGCCGGCGGCCGTGACGTTGCGCACCTCCTCGCCGAGCCTGGCGAAATCCGCCGCGAGGATCGAGGGGGCAATGCGAATGGGCAGCGTCATCAGATCTCACTCCGTATGGGCCGCCATTTGACCGTGGCGCCCGAATTCAAGGCTGGTGCGCCGCTGCTCATTGCGGCGGCGCGGCCGGTGGAAAAAAGCCGTTGCCCCGCCATTCGAGCAGGCGGTACGGGTTTTGCGAAAGTTCATGCGCGGCGGTGAAGACGATGGCGCCGACCGGCGTCTGGAATGTCGTGCCCATCAGTGCCTCCTGGAAAGGCTTGCCGGCCGCAGCGGCGGCTTCCGCGGCCTGGCCGGCAATCAGTGCCGCTGCCAGCGACGGCAGGACATAGCCTTCCGGCTCGATGCCTTTGGTACGCAGCGCGTCGGCTGCAGCCGTGCCTTCCGGCAGAGCGGCGTATTCGGGCAGGGCGACGGCGCGTACGCCGCCATTGAGCGGCAGCGGCTGGTCGGCGGCGCGCGTGGCATCGCCGCCGAGAATGGACAGCGGGATGTTTTCCGCCTTGGCGTCGCGGGCGATGATGGCGACATCGTTGCGATCGCCGCCGATGAAAACCCTGGTCGCACCGGCCCGTTTCAGGCGGCGCACGAGAGCGATCTGCTGCTCCTGTCCCGGCCGGTAGGTATCGGTAAAGACCGGCTTCAGGCCGTTCTGCTCCAGCGCATTGCGCACCGCTTCCGTCAGTTCGCGGCCATGGATGGTGCCGTCCTCGATCAGCGCGATCGGATCGGCGGCCCAGTCCTTCAGGATCACTTCGTTGATCTTTGCGGCTTCGGCGCCATCGGCGGGCGCCAGGCGAAACAGCTGCCAGCCGTTTTTCAGCGCATCCTCCATGAGAATGCGGGAGCGCGCCGAGACGGTCATCGCAGGAATGTTGGCGTCCTTCAGCTTCGGCAGCGCGCCTTCCAGCGTCTCGCTGCAGAGAAAGCCGACCGCGACCTGCACCTTGGCTGCAACCAGCGCATCGGCAACCGCAGCGCCACTATTGTCCTCGCAGGTCTCGTTGATGGCGACGAGGGTATTGCCGGACTGCTGGATCTCGAAACCGGCGCCGGCGGCAATCTGGGCGCCGAGCAAAGCGAGCGGGCCGTTTTGAGGGGCGACGACGCCGATCGTCACGCCGGCCGCATGGCCTTGCGCCGCCGCTCCCAGCAGCGCCAGAAAGGCTGCTATGCCACGCAGGTTGATCATGAAAGGCGGAGATCCCTAAGCCATCGTCCATGCCCTTTTATCCGCAAGGCCGCGATCGTCAAAGAAAAACAAGCGTGAAGCAGTGCTTTTCACCGGTCCTATTGTAGAAAAGGTAACTGATGCTCGCCATATTGGCGCGATAACAAGTCGATCCATGCAGAAAAGCACGGGAGAAGCAGGTGTTGAACAGGCAGCATATCGACCCCGGTCTTTATCGAGACGCCATGAGCCGTTATGCCGGCCATGTGCAACTCGTGACGACGGCGATGGGCGAGTTGCGCCGCGGCGTCACCATCACCGCCGCCTGCTCGGTCTCGGACAATCCAGCCTCGGTGCTGATCTGCCTCAACAACACCAATCCGAAGAACGAGATCTTTTTCCGTGCCGGCGTCTTCGTGCTGAACACGCTCGGCGCTCATCATCAGGGCGTTGCCGACGCCTTTTCCGGACGGACGTCGCTTGCCGATAGCGAGCGTTTCGCCAGCGCTCGTTTTGAGACGCTGGTCACCGGCGCGCCTGTGCTCGCCGATGCGCTCGCAGCCTTCGATTGCCGGGTGACCGACATCAAGGAAATGCCGACGCACAATGTCATCTTCGGCGAGGTCGCGGCCGTGCGCTTCAGCGAAAAGCACCCGGCGCTCGTCTATATGAACCGGGATTATCACGCGCTGTGATTTTCAGGATCTCGAGGGATTAGAATGGACACTGCCGGCATCGAGGAAATGTTTCAGGGGCTCGGTCCCGTCACGGTCAAGCGCATGTTCGGCGGCAAGGGCATCTATCATCTCGGGCGCATCATCGCGCTCGAAGTGCGGGACGAGATGCTGCTGAAGGCCGACGAGACGAGCGCCCCTGAATTTGCCGCCGCCGGCGCCACGCAGTGGAGCTACGAGGGCAAGAAGGGCAAGCCGGTGAAGATGCCCTACTGGTCGATCCCCGACGAGGCTTACGACGATCCCGATCTGATGGCGAAATGGGTGCGGCTTGCCTATGAGGCGTCGCTGCGCGCCGATAGCTGACCGCGTTCGGCTGAGGGCAGCGCTGCGATCGCAGCCTTGGTGAAGGCCGACAACGGCGAGGGTAAATCAGTCAGGGGAAACCAGCCGAAATCCGAAAGCTTGTCCGGTTCCGTCAGTTGCGGCTCGCCTTCGACGTCGCAGGCGAGATAGAGAAGCGAAATCCAGTGCTGGCGGTCGGTATCGATGATCTGTTCGGTCATGCCGATTTTCTCGATCCGACCGATCTTGAGGCCGGTTTCTTCCTCGGCCTCGCGGCGCGCAGCCTGCTCGGCCGGCTCCATGTGGTCGACCTTGCCGCCGACGATATTCCAATAGCCGGCTTCCGGTGGACGCAGGCGTTTATACAGGAGTACCTTGGCGTCGCGCAGAATCACCAGGCCGACGCCGAAGCCCGGAAAATCGAGACCGGGCTTACCCATTGGACGTTCAGATCTTGGCGCTGCCGGCGATCAGCATGAAGGCCGGGATATCGTCGCCGAAGCCGACCGGGGTCGGGCCGTCGTCGTGGTCGCGATGGCGGCGGCGGTCGCGGCTGTCATCGTTTGCCGGATAAGGCCGGCTGTTGCGCGCATTGTTTTGCGGCTTCTGCTCTGCTTTGCGCTCGTTCTTCACGATGTCGGCCTTTACTGGTGCTGCTTGGATCACGTCTACGCCATTATCCTGGATGTCGTTATCAGATTTATGAACCGAGGCGCTGCGATTGCCGCGTCCGCGCCCACGATCCCTCTCACCCCGTTCACTCTTTGCGCCACGCTCGCGGCTGTTGCGCCGCGGGCGCTCGCTTTCGGCGCTTTCTTCTGCCGGCGGCAAGGAATTCACATCGCCGCTCAGCCACTCGACCTTTTGGCCGATCAGCTTTTCGATCGCATCGACGAATTTGGTGTCGCGCTTGGTGACGAGCGTGAAGGAGGCACCCGAGCGGCCGGCACGGCCGGTGCGGCCGATGCGGTGGACGTAATCCTCGGAGTGGATCGGCACGTCGAAATTGAAGACGTGGCTGACATCGGGAATGTCGAGGCCGCGGGCGGCGACGTCGGAGGCAACCAGCAGCTGGAGATTGCCGTCACGGAAGCTCTGCAGCGTCATCGTGCGGGAGCGCTGATCCATATCCCCATGTAGGGCACCGACGGAGAAGCCGTGGCGCTCCAGCGACCGGAAGAGATCGGCAACATCCTTCTTGCGGTTGCAGAAGACGATGGCGTTCTTGAGTTCGGTCTGGGCGCGAACGAGTTCGCGCAGAACCGCGCGCTTCTCGTAGTCCTTCCCGTGCGAGGCGACGAAGCGCTGCGTCACGGTCTCTGCGGCCGACGCCGGCTTTGCCACTTCGATGCGCTCGGGATTTTGCAGGAAGCGATCGGCAAGCTTCTGGATCTCCGACGGCATGGTTGCCGAGAAAAACAGCGTCTGGCGGGTGAATGGGATCATCTTGGCGATGCGCTCGATATCGGGGATGAAGCCCATGTCGAGCATGCGGTCGGCCTCGTCGATGACGAGGATCTCGACGCCGCTCATCAAAAGCTTGCCGCGCTCGAAATGGTCGAGCAGGCGGCCTGGCGTGCAAATCAGCACGTCGGCGCCGCGCTCGAGCTTGCGATCCTGGTCCTCGAAGGAAACGCCGCCGATCAGCAGGGCGACGTTGAGACGGTGGTTCTTGCCGTATTTTTCAAAATTCTCGGCGACCTGGGCGGCGAGTTCGCGCGTCGGCTCGAGAATCAGCGTACGGGGCATGCGGGCGCGGGCGCGCCCCTTTTCCAGAAGCGACAGCATCGGCAGAACGAAGGATGCCGTCTTGCCAGTGCCCGTCTGCGCGATGCCGCAAATATCGCGGCGCTCGAGCGCAAAGGGAATGGCTCCCGCCTGAATAGGCGTGGGGATCGTGTAGCCCGCGTCGGTAACAGCGGATAGCACTTTTTGGCTCAAGCCAAGGTCAGCGAATGTCGTCAAAGGGAAAACTGTTTCCGTTTCGGTTCGGCCGAGCTCTGAACGAGTCGGCGGGATTGCATGCCGCAATGCAGCGCGACATAGCCCCGAATGGCCGGCAAGTCAAGAATTAGAGAGGCCGCACCCGGTACAGAGTGAAGCGATGGTTACCTCACGGCTGTTACTTGATATAGGTGGCGAGTTTAAGGCCGGCATTCATGAAATATACTGGATCGACCGCGTGGCCGTCCTGGCGCACCTCATAGTGCAGATGCGTTCCCGTCGAGCGGCCGGTGCTGCCGGCAAGGCCGATGACGTCGCTGCGGTCGACCGTGTCGCCGACCTTGACCAGCACTTGCGACATATGGCCGTAGCGCGTCGATATGCCGTTGCCGTGATCGACCTCGACCATGTTGCCGTAACCGCCGGTCCAGCCGGCGGCGATGACCTTGCCAGGCGCCGACGGGCGGATCTTCTCGCCCGGCGTGAAGCGGAAATCGATGCCGGAATGCAGCGCGAGCCGGCCGAGGAAAGGGTCGCGGCGATTGCCGAAGGGGCTGGTCACGTCCTTGCCGAGCGCGGGATTGCGGAAGGGCAGGGATTCGGCGGTGCTGCGCACGGACTCCAGCCGGGTCAGCGCGCCGTCGAGCGCTGCCAGCGAATTGTTGAAGTCGTCGTTGCTTTCAGGCTCGACATAGGGGCCGCCGACGGCATCGTCGTCTTGCCTCGCCGCAGTCTCCTCCGGCACCGGAATCTTGAAGCGGGTCAGCACGGTGCCGATGACATTGGCGGCATTGCCGGCGTCGCTCGTCAGCTGCTCGACGCGGTTGCGCTGGTCCTGTTCGACACCCTTCAGCGACAGCGTCACGTTGGAGAAGATGCGGTCGGCACGGTCGCCGACCGTCTCGGCGGCCGGCACATAGGCAAGCGTGGAATTGTCGGGTGTCGCATCGGCGGGGGCGCCGCTCGCCAGCTGTTTCTCGATCGCCTGGATGCCGCCACCGGTCAGCGAAGCGCGCTTGTCCTTGATATCAGGGGCATAGGACTGAACGGGCGAAGAGGGGGCAGCGAGAGCGCCGTCCTTTTCCGTCAGGCCGGAGCTTTCCGCCCGGTCGAGCAGATTGTCGAGCTTGCCATGGCGCGAGGTCAGCGCCATCTGCTGCTCCATCAGCTTGTCGACCTTGTCCTCGACCACCTGCTGGTCGAGGAGCTGCCGGGAGGTGATGCGGTCGACTTGCGCGCGAAGGGCGGCGATGCGGTCTTCATAATCGTGCTGCATGCGGGCTTGCCGCGCCATGGTGGCGCCGATCAGATCGTCGCGCAGCACGAGATAGGAGGTGGCGAGGAGATAGCCGATCGAAAAGGCGCCGACGAGGCAGACAGCAAGGGCTGCCATCCACGGCCGGACCGTCATGTGGCGGACCTTATCGCCGCTTGCGAGGATCAGGATATGCTCCTGCGCCCGCCTGCCGAATACCCGGTGCTGATGTCCGCTGTCCACGCAGGCTCTCCCGATTGATGCGCTACGCCTCTTTCGGAAAATTAGACACCCTTATGGTTAACGAATGCTTTCTTTGTCGCCGCCCGCGCCAGAAATACCAGCTATTTCAGGCGTGGCTGATCGATGCGAGCGCGCGGTAGAAGGATGGCGTCAGGCCGGCCTCGGCGCGGGCAAGATCGTTGAAGGGCGGCTTCAACGGTCCGCGGAAATTGGCGCGCACCAGCTCCTGGAAGGCTTTTGCCGGGTCGCGCTTCTCCCGGGCGCATAGGAAGCGGAACCATTTGGCGCCGACGGCGACGTGGCCTTTCTCGTCGTTGTAGATGACGTCGAGGACCGCGGCACTTTCGAGATCGCCGGTCTGGCGCATCTTTGCCTGCAGCGACGGCGTGACGTCGAGGCCGCGGGCTTCGAGAATCAGCGGCACGACGGCGAGCCTTGCCGTCAGATCGTTGCGCGTCGAATGGGCGGCCTGCCAGAGCCCGTCATGGGCGGGCAGATCGCCATAATCGGCGCCGAGATCGTTGAGGCGGGCGCGCACCATGCGGAAATGCTTCGCCTCCTCGAAGGCAACCTGCATCCAGCCGTCGAAAAAGGAGTTCGGCACCTGCTCGGTTGCGAATCGCGCGACGATATCGAGCGCCAGATCGACGGCATTGAGCTCGATGTGGGCGATGGCATGCAGCAGGGCGATCCGGCCTTTCAACGTATGCAGCGAGCGCTTTTCCACCTGGGTCGGCGGCGTCAGCAGCGGTCTGTCAGGACGGCCGGGCCTGTCCGGCAAAGCGGCATCGAGCGGCGAGCGCAACGACACCCGGCGGGCAAACCAGCGGGTGGCGCTTTCCTGCGCCAGCGCCGTCTTGCGGTCGAGATCGGCGGAGCAGATGGCATCGATTGCGCCGCCGCGCAGCGACGTTATCGCAAGATCTCCGGTCACGCGGCCAGATTCCGCACCGCCTCGAGCACGGTTTCGGCATGGCCCTGCACCTTCACCTTCTGCCAGATGGTGGCGATCGTGCCGTCCTGGCGGATGAGGAAAGTGGTGCGCTCGACGCCCATGAAATTGCGGCCGTACATGCTCTTTTCCTTCCAGACGCCATAGGCCTGCAACGTGGTCTTTTCCTCGTCCGAGGCAAGCGCCACCGAAAGACGGTGTTTCCTGACGAATTTGTCATGGCAGGCGGCCGAATCGGGCGACATGCCGATGACGGCCACACCCGCTGCCTCGAACTCGCCTGCCAGCGCGGTGAAGGCCAGTGATTCGGCGGTGCAGCCTGTCGTATCGTCCTTGGGATAGAAGAACAGGACGAGTGGCCTGCCCTGGAATTCGGCCAGCGAGACGCGGCCGCCGCCGTCGCGGGGAAGGTTGAAATCAGGAGCCGTGGCGCCGATGCCTGGAACCGCCATTGGGAAAACCTTTCTTTTGCCGGGTTTGTGGATGACACTTTCTCTCCCCGAATTATATAGTGGACGGAAACCCGTCCAGCATGGCCGGGTTCAATTCTTCATTTAAAGGGAGAGCCCGAAGGCGCATGTCAGCCATCCGCGGCGAAAAGGTCACGTTTCGCAAGAAGGATATCGTTGCGCTGGACCGCTTGCCGTCCGCTCAGGCCGAGGATCCGATCATCGTCCATTGCCCGCCGCCGCGTTCGCCGATGCGCCGGACAGCGAAGCTGACCGCGGGATTTCTGGGCCTGATCCTCCTTGTTCTCGCGGCGATCGTCTTTACCGTCGAGAGCGGCATGTTCGACAAGCCGCTGTCGCAGCAGGCGCAGGCGGCGTTGAACGGCGTGGCCGGACCGCGTTACCACGCCGAGGTCGGCTCCACCGTCATCCGTTTCACCTCGGATTTCCGGCTGGCGCTGGAAGCGCGCAACGTCAACATGATCGATGAGCAGAGCGGCCAGCACCTGTCGACGACGGGTTCGGTGCGCCTGGGGCTCGATCCGCTGCAGCTTTTCCGCGGCCGCATCGCCGTCACCGACATCGAAGCGGAGGATATCGCGCTCGATACCGCGCTTTTGCCCTCCGGCAATCCTCTGACGCTCGACGATCTGCGCATCGACGCCATGCCGGCGGCGACGGAGAAGATCTTCTCGCAATTCGACATGTTCGACAGCGTCGTGACCCGGGGCTCAACCAATTCGGTACGGATCTCCGGCATAACTATCAAGCTTGCCGATACCGCCAACGGCCCACTGTCGCTGGTCGTCGACAACCTCGTCTTTGCCCATGCCGGCCCATCCTCGCTGCAATTGAGCGGCGAGGTGGCGCTGAACGGCGAGGTGGCGAAGCTCGATGTACTGGCCGAGAAGGAAGACGGCCACGTATCGAAGGTGGTGGCGACGCTCAGGCATGCCGACCTCACGCCCTTTTCGCTCAAACGCAACGATCAAGGCGTGATCCGGCAGGGGCTCAGCGCGTTTGCCGACCTGACGGTGTCGGCCACCAGGGGGCGCGATGGCGTGGAGCCGGCGCTTGCGGCGACGATCGACATCGATCCCGGCCTGATCTATGCGGATGGCGATCCGCAGGAGCTATCGGGCGGGCAGATCAACCTCGTCTATGATTTCGCCAAGCAGACGCTCGAGATCGCCCGGTCGAATGCCCGGTTCGGCGCGACCACGCTTCCGATCAACGGCGCGCTGATCGATCTCGACAAGCTCGACCCGCAGGCCGGCAAGGGCTTCGGCATCGATCTGCTGGTCAGCGGCGGCATGGCAGCCCCCAGCGGCTCCGGCGAGCAGCCGCTCTCTTTCGATATCCAGGCGACCGGGCGCTACCTTGTCGCCGGGCGGGAATTCCAGTTTCCCAATATGGCCGTCTCCAGCTCGCTCGGCGCGCTTTACGGGGCACTGCACGTCAAGCTCGGGGGCAAATCGCCGGAGATCAGCTTTGCCGGCCAGTCGGCACAACTGCAGACGACGGCGATCAAGCAAATGTGGCCATTCTGGATGGCGCCCAAGGTGCGCACCTGGGTACAGGGCAACCTCTTCGGCGGCACCGTCACCAACGCTGCCATCTCCGTTTTCATTCCCTTCGGCAGGCTGGACGAGGCAGCCGGCGGCAAGGGGTTGAAGCTCGACGCCAACCAGATCCGCATCGGCTTCGACATCACGGGAGCGCGGATGAACGTTGCCGGCGACATTCCGCCGATCCGTGACACCTCGGCCCATTTCGACCTGGCCGGCCCGGTTGCGACGATCGCGATCAAAAGCGGCACGTCGTTTTTCCCCTCCGGCCGATCCGTCGGTCTCGGGCAGGGAACCTTCATCATGCCCGCCACCTACGACAAGCCGCTGATGGCGGATATCGATCTTACGGTCTCCGGGGCAGCGGATGCCGTCGGCGAGCTTCTGACCTACAGACCGATCCGGGTGCTGCAGCGCGCCGGCTTTACGCCCGACGATTTCAAGGGGCGGATCGAGGCGAACGTGAAGGCGCATTTCGGCCTGCTCGCCTCGCAGAACCCGCCGCCGGCCGAATGGACGGCGGCCATGAAGCTCACCGATGTCGATCTTGGCAAGCCGTTTTCCGGCCGCACGATCAGCAATCTCAACGGTACGCTGAACGGCAATCCGAAACAGATCACGCTCGACGCCAAGGCCCAGATCGATGGCGTCCCCGCCGATATCGATCTTACCGAACCGGTCGAGGCATCCGACAGTGCGAAGCGGCAGCGGGTGATCACCGCGACGCTTTCCGAGGAGCAGCGCAACAAGCTGATCCCCGGCCTTTCCGGAATCGTCGGCGGCAGCGTGAAGATGGTGCTGACGCGGATCGACGACGACCGGCAGGACGTTCAGCTCGAGCTTACCCGGTCGCAACTCGACCTGCCGTGGATCGGCTGGTCGAAGGGCAGCGGCATTGCAGCTTCGGCCGAATTCGAAACCTCCGGCCCGGCCGACAATACCCAGATCAAGAACTTCCGGCTGAAGGGCGACGGTTTCGGCGCCAACGGATCGATGAACGTCGGCAAAAATGGGCTGATCTCAGCCGATTTCGACAGCGTCAAACTCTCCTCGCTGGACGATTTCGCCCTGTCGGTGAAGCGCAGCAAGGGCAATTTCGACGTCTCGGTCTCCGGCGACAGCGCCGATGCGCGGCCAGTTATCGCGCGGCTGAAATCGGGCTCGGGCGATGGCGATGGTGACGGGGATGCCGGCGACACCGGCGTATCGGTGCGCGCCAGGCTGAAAAACGTCATCGGCTTCAACGATGAGAAGATCGGCAATTTCCAGGCGCAGGTGTCACTTCGCGGCGACAAGCTGCAAGCGCTGAACTTTTCCGCCGTTACCGACAGCGGTGAAGCCGTGGTCAGCCAGATGAAGGACGGTGGCGTCATCAACATCACCAGCGGCGATGCCGGCGCGGTCTCGCGTTTTGCCGATCTCTACAAGCACATGCAGGGCGGCCTGCTCAATCTGGCAATCAGGCTTTCGGCACAGGGCGGCTGGGACGGTTCGCTCGACGTGCGCCGGTTCTCGATCGTCAACGAACAACGGCTGCGCTCGATCGTCTCGACGCCTGTCGGCAACGAGCAGCGCAGCCTCAACGAAGCCGTCAAGCGCGAGATCGATACCTCGTCGCAACGCTTTCAGCGCGGCTTTGCCCGCGTCGTCTCGCGCGATGGCATGGTCGGCATCGAGAATGGCGTGCTGCGCGGCGACCAGATCGGCGCGACCTTCCAGGGCGTGGTGCGCGACCGCAAGGGCAATATGGACATGACCGGCACCTTCATGCCGGCCTACGGCCTAAACCGGCTGTTTGCCGAACTGCCGCTGATCGGCGTCATCCTCGGCAACGGCAGCGACCGCGGCCTGATCGGCATCACCTTCAAGCTCACCGGCAAGTTCGACCAGCCAAACCTGCAGATCAACCCGCTGTCGATCATCGCACCGGGTGTCTTCCGGCAGATCTTCGAATTCCAGTAGGGCGCGGAACCTAAAGCGCGTCGCATCAAATTTGAATCATGCGGCGCGCTTTAGTTCTTTGTTTTTATGCATGTCGTTTTCCCGGAACCGCTGCACACTTCCGGTCGACATGCATTAAATTTCCTTGCGCCTGAGGAGATAGTCGAGGCCACCGACGCGGTACCAGCGATAGCCATAGGCGTCGAGCACGACGGTGTGGCAGCCTTTCTCGTCCGCTTCGCTGCTCGCGCCGTCGGCGATATCGATCAACTGTCGCCCGTCTTTGCCTCTGTCCGGATCGAAGGTGACTTCTGCCGGCTGCGCATGCAGATTGTGCAGGATCAACACGGAATTGCCGCGCCAGTCGTAACGAAGCGCTAGCACGCCGTCGTTTCCGGTGTCGACCACAGCGAAATCGCCCCAGCCGATCTCAGGAGCTTCCTTGCGCATCCGGATCATTCGTTCGGTCCAGTTCAGCAATGAATTGGCATCGCGCCGCTGCTCGGCGACGTTGACATGCTGGAAGCCGTAGGGGCCGTCCTTGATGACAGGCGAGACAGGCTTTCGACTTTTGGTGAAACCGCCTTCCGGTTCGGTCGACCACTGCATCGGCGTGCGGGCGCAATTGCGTTCTGGCAGAGCGAGATCGTCGCCCATGCCGATCTCGTCGCCGTAACGGATGACCGGCGTTCCGGGCAGCGAAAACAGCAGGCTGTAGGCCATCTCGATCCTGTGGCGGTCGCCGCCGAGCATCGGCGCCAGGCGACGGCGAATGCCCCTGTTATAGAGCTGCATGTCCTTTTCAGGCCCGAAGGCGGCAAAGACGGCGTCGCGCTGCTTTTCCGACAGCCGGCCGAGATCCAGTTCGTCGTGGTTGCGGAGAAACAGGCCCCATTGCGCGGTTGCCGGGCGCGGTTTCGTCGTCTCCATCGCCTTCTTTAGCGGTCGCGTATCGGCGCTGGCAAGAGCATAAAACAGCGCCTGATTGACCTGGAAATTGAACATCATCTGCATGCGGTCGCCATCGTCGCCGAAATATTCGAAATTGTCCTTCGGCAGGATGTTGGCTTCGGCGAGGATGATGGAATCGCCGAGCCGCCACTGCAGGAATTCGCGAAATTTTCTCAACATGTCGAACTGCTCGACCGGCTTGCTGACATCGGCGCCTTTCCTAGCGATGATGAAGGGGGCGGCATCCATCCGAAAGCCGGAGACGCCGAGCTGGATCCAGAAGCCCATGATCTTGAGGATTTCGGCCTGCACCTCGGGATTGGACGTGTTGAGATCGGGCTGATGATCGTAGAAACGGTGGAAATAATAGGCCTTGGCCTTCTCGTCATGGGTCCATGTGGTCTTCTGGACGCCGGGGAAGACCATGCCCTGATCGGCATTAGCCGGCTTTTTCTCAGACCAGACGTACCAATCGCGATAGCGTGACTGCGGATCGCTCCTGGCCTCCTGGAACCAGGGATGATCCTTGGATGTGTGATTGATCACCAGATCGATCAACACGCGGATACCGCGCTGCTTGGCGCCGTGGGTGAATTCGACGAAGTCGCCGAGCGTGCCGTAGCGTGGGTCGACATTGTAATAATCCGAGACGTCGTAACCGTCGTCGCGACCGGGTGAAGCCTGGAAGGGCATCAGCCAGATTGCCGTCACGCCGAGGCCGGAGAGATAGTCGAGGCGCCGCATCAGCCCCTGAAAATCGCCGACGCCGTCACCGTTTGCATCCATGAAGGTCTCGACCGACAGGCAGTAGATGACGGCGTTTTTATACCAGAGGTCGTTGATCATGCCGGCGCTCCAATCCAATCTGGTCGCAAATCCCGGCGGGCGGAAAAGGTTCCGATAAAGCGCTGATTGTCGTGCGGCTTGTTCGCTAATTCCGACTTATACTGACAAGTCCGACATTGATGCTTTGCCTATTTTAGGTAACTCTGATGTAATGTGAATCCCGGCCCGCAAAACGGTCGGCGCAATGTCGGAGGATGCCATGCAGTGCGCTCGGACAGTCTCGTTCCTATCGGTCGCGGTGGCCGCTGCTGCAGCCGGCCACCATGCGTCATACTCTGCAGAGAAGAGCGAGCGGCTGAAACCGCCGGAGCTCATCCGTTCCGCCCATGTACTGGCGGTTCCTCTCGATGCGACGGTGACACCGCCGATCTTCTCGATCAGCTGGTGGTCCCGCGTGACGCACGCGCCAGACGTCAATCCACCACCCTATGTCTTCCGGGAGGCCGAACGAACGGACGCGGCATCTCGGCCCGGAGTTGAGTGAGGGGTGCGCGCCAACGCATGAGTTGGGCAAAGAAAAAGCCGGCGCGAGCGCCGGCTTTGATTTGTTCGCAATTGAAGCCGCTTACGCCGCGCGGCGGATCAGGATGTGCTTCTTTTTGCCGAGCGAGAGCTTGATGACGCCGTCGGCGGTGATTTCGTTGCTGCCGATCAGCCGGCGCTCGTCGCTGACGGCCTCGTCGTTGATGCGCACCGCGCCGCCCTGGATGTGACGGCGAGCCTCGCCATTCGAGCCGGCAAGACCAGCGCGGACCATCAGCGACAGCAGGCCGATGCCGCCGTCGAGTTCGGTGCCAGGGATGTCGACCGAAGGCAGGTTTTCGGCGACGCGGCCTTCCTCGAAGGTCTTGCGCGCCGTTTCGGCGGCCTGATCGGCGAATTCTCGGCCGTGCAGGATCGCCGTTACCTCAGTCGCGAGGATCTTCTTGACCTCGTTGATCTCCGAACCGCCGAGCGCCGAGAGACGGGCGATTTCATCCATCGGCAGCGTCGTGTAGAGCTTCAGGAAGCGCGAGACGTCGGCGTCCTCGGTGTTGCGCCAGTACTGCCAGAAATCGTAGGCCGAGAGCATGTCGGCGTTCAGCCAGATAGCGCCCGTCGCCGACTTGCCCATCTTGGCGCCCGACGACGTCGTCAGCAGCGGCGATGTCAGTGCATAAAGCTGCGGTGTCCCCATGCGGTGACCGAGATCGATACCGTTGACGATATTACCCCACTGATCCGAACCGCCCATCTGCAGACGGCAGCCATAGCGCTTGGCGATCTCGACGAAGTCGTAGGCCTGGAGGATCATGTAGTTGAATTCCAGGAAGGACAGCGACTGTTCGCGGTCAAGGCGCGTCTTCACGCTGTCGAAGGACAGCATGCGATTGACGGAGAAGTGCTTGCCGACATCGCGCAGGAATTCGAGGTAGTTCAGCGAGCGCAGCCATTCGGCATTGTTGATCATCAGCGCGTCCTTCGGACCGTCGCCGTAATTCAGATAATTGGAGAAGGCGCGCTTGATCGAGGCGATGTTGCCTTCGATCGTATCCACGGTCATGAGCTGGCGCGCCTCTTCCTTGAAGGAGGGGTCGCCGACCATACCGGTGCCGCCGCCCATTAGCGAAATGGCCCGATGACCGGTCTTCTGCATCCAATGCAGCATCATGATCTGGATCAGCGAGCCGGCGTGCAGGCTGGGCGCCGTCGGATCGAAGCCAATATAAGCCGTCACGGTTTCCTTGGCGAACAGGTCGTCGAGGCCGCGTTCATCGGAGACCTGATGAATGAAGCCGCGCTCTTTCAGCGTGCGGAGGAAATCGGACTTGAAATCGGACATGGCTTTCGTCTCTTGGTGTCTGCGTTTGACCCATATGGCTTCACGCAAGTTCGTTGTTGTTGATCTATCGCGGCGCGTTTAGCACTGTTTTTATAAAAGTGCATCCGGGAATCGCATGGGAGGCAAGCCGCATGGATGTCATCAGAACCGCGATCGGCCTGATGAGCGGCACGTCGATGGATGGAATCGATGTGGCGCTGCTCAGGACTGACGGCCGCGGCTTCATCGAGCGTGGCCCGTTCATGGGGGTACCCTATGACGCCGATTTTCGCGAGCGGCTGAAACGGGCGCTGGAACTGGCGCGGCCGCTGACCGACAGGAACGAGCGGCCCACTGAGCTTGGCGACATCGAGCGCGAGTTGACCCAACGGCATGCAATTGCCGTTACGGCATTCCTGGCGCGTTTCGGGTTCGCTGCCGGTGATATCGATGTTCTCGGCTTCCATGGGCAGACGGTGCTTCATCGACCCGACGAGGGGCTGACGATCCAGATCGGCGACGGCCAGGAACTGGCGCGCCGAACCGGCATATCGTTGGTCTATGACATGCGGGCCAACGATATGGTTCACGGCGGCCAGGGCGCACCGCTGGTGCCTGCCTATCACGCAGCGCTCGCGGGAAAATTCCAGCAGGCCGGGCAGGCTGTCTGTTTCGTCAATATCGGCGGGATCTCCAATCTGACCTTCATCGGCACGGACGGGCGGATATCGGCCTTCGATAGCGGCCCGGGCAATACGCTGATCGACCAGTGGGTGGAGATGCAGACCGGCAAAACCTTTGATCCCGGCGGCGAGATCGGCGGACGCGGCAAGGTGGTGGCCGCTCTCGCGGAGCGATATCTGGAAAGCCCGTTTTTTCGCGGCAATATCCGGCGTTCGCTCGATCGCGGCGATTTCGCACCGCTTCGGGTTGGGGAGGCGAGCCTTGAGGACGGCGCCCGGACGCTGGCGCACGTCGCCGCCGCGTCGATTGTCAAATCCGCCGGTTTCCTGCCGGAGACCCCGTCGACCTATATCGTCTGCGGCGGCGGGCGGCTGAACGGCACCTTGATGGCGGAACTTTCGGCCATGGCCGAAGCGCTGGGGTCGAAGGTATTGACCGCCGAAGAGGCCGGCTTCGACGGCGACGCGATGGAGGCCGAGGCCTGGGCCTATCTCGCCGTGCGCTCGCTGGATGGGCTGCCATTGACATTTCCAGGCACGACGGGGGTCGCCGCTCCCGTCAGCGGCGGGGTGCTGGCAAGGCCATGAGCGTGAGGATCATCCTCACGACGCCGCGGCTCAGTGTCGTCATGCACGGCTTTCTAACTCACCGCTGACACGCGGCCGGCAAAGATCTAACTCTTTACGGCAATCGGCCGGACATTGGATTTGCGCCCCGCCTGATTGCCATCCTCGACGCCCCTGACCTGGGCGATGAACGAAAACTTCTTGCGAAGGCCGAGGATCGGTTTCTCGATGAAATGCCAGGACAGCACCGCGACGGCGAGAGCCGAGGGCAAGCCGACGAGATAGAGCGCCAGCGCACCGTATTTCGGGTAGAGAAAGACCGTGGGGAACGAGCTGATCCAGATCTGCAAGAACGGGTCATGGTAGAGGTAGACGCCGTAGGAATAGTCGCCTTTCCTGAAAAAGGCCGGAATGGGCACCTCCGACAGGCCGAGGAAGACTGTGATGTAAACCAGCGAGGTGATGACGATCGGCCGGTTGATCACTGACTCCACAGCCCGGCTGTCGAGGGTGAGAATGGCGACGATGCAAACCAGGCAGGCGGCGGCGAATAGCCATCGGGAATACGGAATGACCGCTTTAAACTGAAAGACGGCGATGCCCATCATGAACGCCGTAATCAGCTGGGAGCCCCGGCTCATGAACAGGAAGCGCGCGATCGGCTTGATCGAGCCCGGGAACAGATAGGGCATCTTCTGCACGATGAGGCCGATGACGATATAGGCGGCCGTCACGGCAAGCAGCTTGTAGCGGGTCTTCACGATGGCGGTGACCATCAGGAACGACATGATGATGTAGCAGAATATCTCCCAGGGAACCGTCCAGAGCGCGCCGTTGACACGTTGGCTCGGATTATCCTGGAAAACGCCAGGCAACTCGTAATGGATCCAGCCGACGATATTCAGGAAGTATTTGAAAAATCGCGGATCGGTAAAATATTCGGAGTGATAGACGATTGTTATGATCGGCCCGATGATCAGCGAACAAACGACGATATCGACGGCAAGTGCCGGGACGATGCGCAAGCCACGATTGATCAGGAAGTTCCGGAGGCTCAGTCGCTGGGCGCTGCCGGCGATCAGAAATCCGCTCAACGCGAAAAACATCGGAACAAGAGCGTATTCAGCAAACCAGAATACCGACCCCCTGATGAAGGCATCATTCCTTGTCAGCAAAAAGGAATGGGTCAATACGATAGAAAAGGCGAGCCCAATTCGAAGAAAATCGAACCCCGGACCGATACCCCTATACTTATCCAGGACTTCCCCGAACGACTTGGTCATTGCGGACCTCGCTTTAGTTAGGATCGCGAGGAACCTACCGCACTGCAATATAGATTGCAACACGGTAGGCGATCTGTTCCGGCACAAAGGGGCCGGTGGCGTCCCGGACCGGCTCCGCTTGGGGATGACCGGCTCTGGCTATGGCGTTAGCGGATCCGCTTGGCCGCCGGCTCCGGCACCAGTTCGCCGTTGAGGCGGCGGTCGAGATAGTCCTCGCATTCGCCCATCAGCGTTTCCACCTGGCCGTTGAAGAAATGGTTGGCGTTGGAAACGGTGCGATGGGTAATGAGAATGCCCTTCTGGGTTTTCAGCTTCTCGACAAGGCCGTTGACGTCCTTTTCCGGCGCCACCTTGTCGGCCTCGCCGTTGATGATCAGGCCGGAGGAGGGGCAGGGCGCCAGGAAGGAGAAGTCGTAGGTATTCGGCTGTGGGGAAATCGACATGAAGCCTTCGATCTCCGGCCGACGCATCAGCAGCTGCATGCCGATCCAGGAGCCGAAGGAATAACCGGCGACCCAACAGGTCTTCGAATCGGGATGAAGGCTTTGCACCCAGTCGAGCGCCGAGGCGGCATCCGAAAGTTCGCCGGCGCCGTGGTCGAATTCGCCCTGGCTGCGGCCGATGCCCCGGAAATTGAAGCGCAGCGTCGTGAACCCACGCTTCTGGAACATATAGAAGAGCTGGTAAACGATCTGATTGTTCATCGTGCCGCCGAATTGCGGATGCGGATGCAGAATCAGGGCGATGGGCGCACTTTTTTCCTTGGAGGGCTGATAGCGGCCTTCAAGACGGCCGGCTGGGCCGTTGAAAATGACTTCGGGCATTGGTACTCCGGGTTTTATTTCGCGTTCGCGCTGCGTTTGGACGACAACATGACTTGACTAGTGTTGTCAGGTTTTCTAAAACGCAGTTTAGAACAATTCGAAACTTGCATGGCGATCCACGCATCGTGGAATGTGTCATAAGGCAAGCCCGGCGGAAATTTCAAGAAAAATGAACCGCGGGTGCTGAAGCAAGGTCGTCAAGCGCAGGACTGAAGATCATGGCGCCGCCACGCCTTTATCTCGACTGGAATGCCACAGCGCCGCTGCACCCCGCAGCACGCGCGGCGATCATGCGCGCCATCGACGTTTTCGGCAATCCAAATTCCGTTCACGGCGAAGGCCGTGCTGCCCGCGCTGCAATCGAAGGCGCGCGGCGCAAAGTGGCGGCACTGGTCGGCACCGACGCCGGCAATGTGGTCTTTACCAGCGGCGCCACCGAGGCGGCCAATCTGGTGCTGACCCCGGATTTCCGCATGGGCCGCACGCCGCTTCAGCTCGGCCGCCTCTACTTTTCGGCAATCGAGCATCCGGCTGTGCGCGAAGGCGGCCGCTTTGCCAGGGAGAAGATGACCGAGGTCCCGGTGACGGAGGCCGGCATCGTCGATCTCGATGCGCTGGGCCTGCTGCTTGCTGCACATGACAAGGCCGCCGGCCTGCCGATGGTCGCCATCATGCTCGTCAACAACGAGACCGGCATCGTCCAGCCGGTCGAGGCGGCGGCAAAGATCGTCCACGCCCATGGCGGGCTCTTTGTCGTCGACGCCGTTCAGGCGGCTGGCCGCATCGGGCTCGATATCGGCAAGATCGGTGCCGATTTCATGATCATTTCCTCGCACAAGATCGGCGGGCCGAAGGGCGCCGGCGCGCTAATTGCCCGCGGCGAGGCGCTGATGCCGCGGCCGCTGATCCAGGGCGGCGGACAGGAGCGGGGTCACCGCTCCGGCACACAGAACTCACTGGCGCTGATCGGCTTCGGTGCGGCGGCAGAAGCCGCGGCCGACGAACTCGAGGCGCGTAATGTGGAAATCGGCGCGCTGCGCGAGCGGCTGGAAGCCGGCATGCGTGAGGCGGCTGCCGATGTGATGATCCACGGCGAGGGTGGCGAGCGTGTCGTCAATACGATCTTCTTCACCCTGCCGGGGCTGAAGGCCGAGACCGGACAGATCGCCTTCGATCTCGAAGGTGTGGCGCTTTCGGCAGGCTCGGCCTGCTCATCCGGTCGGCTCGGCGAAAGCCATGTGCTGACGGCGATGGGCCGTGACGCCAAGCTCGGAGCGCTGCGCATCTCGCTCGGTTTTGCGACGACGGAAGAGGATATCGACCGGGCGATTGCGGCTTTTGCGAAGATCGCCTGCCGGCGAAGGTCGGCCGGCGAGGCGGCTTGACCGCGTCATAAACTTGCGGAAACGCAAATTTTCGCTTGCCAATCGGGCTGAAAAGTCCCTTTTGGCCACCTACATCAGGGCAAGAGAATTGCCCATGCGCTACAAGCTGCCGGACCTTGTATCCGGCGAGATTGGAGAACGAAATGGCTGCCGTCCAGGAAACGATCGACCAGGTCCGCCTGATCGATGTCGACCAGTACAAATACGGTTTCGAAACCGTCATCGAAATGGACAAGGCGCCGAAAGGCCTGTCCGAGGATATCATCCGCTTCATTTCGGCCAAGAAGCAGGAGCCGGAGTGGATGCTGGAATGGCGTCTCGAGGCCTATCGCCGCTGGCTGACGCTGGAAGAGCCGACCTGGGCGCGCGTCGATTATCCGAAGATCGATTTCAACGACATTTATTATTACGCGGCGCCGAAAAGCACGCCGGGTCCGAAGTCGCTGGACGAGGTCGATCCGGAGCTGCTGAAGGTTTATGAGAAGCTCGGCATCCCGCTGCGTGAGCAGGAGATCCTGGCTGGCGTCGAGAAGCCGAAGATCGCCGTCGACGCGGTTTTCGACAGCGTCTCGGTCGTCACCACCTTCAAGGCAGAGCTGAAGAAGGCCGGCGTGATCTTCATGTCGATCTCGGAAGCGATCCGCGAATATCCCGATCTCGTCCGGAAATATCTCGGCTCGGTCGTGCCGACGACGGACAATTATTACGCGACGCTGAATTCGGCGGTCTTCACCGACGGTTCGTTCGTCTTCGTACCGAAGGGCGTTCGCTGCCCGATGGAGCTTTCCACCTATTTCCGCATCAACGAGAAGGGCACCGGCCAGTTCGAGCGCACGCTGATCATCGCGGAAGAGGGCGCCTACGTCTCCTATCTCGAAGGCTGCACGGCGCCGCAGCGCGACGAAAACCAGCTGCATGCCGCGGTGGTCGAGCTCGTGGCGCTCGACGATGCCGAGATCAAATATTCGACGGTGCAGAACTGGTATCCCGGCGACAAGAACGGCAAAGGCGGCATCTACAACTTCGTCACCAAGCGTGGCGATTGCCGCGGCGACCGCTCGAAGATCTCCTGGACGCAGGTCGAAACCGGATCGGCGATCACCTGGAAATATCCGTCCTGCATCCTGCGCGGCGATGACAGTCGCGGCGAGTTCTATTCGATCGCCGTCTCCAATGGCCATCAGCAGATCGACAGCGGCACCAAGATGATCCATCTCGGCAAGAACACGTCGAGCCGCATCGTCTCCAAGGGCATCGCCGCAGGCGTCTCCAACAACACCTATCGCGGCCAGGTCTCGGCCCACCGCAAGGCTTCGAATGCGCGCAATTTCACCCAGTGCGATTCGCTGCTGATCGGCGACAAGTGCGGCGCCCATACGGTGCCTTACATCGAGGCGAAGAATTCGACGGCGCAGTTCGAGCATGAAGCGACGACCTCGAAGATCTCCGAGGACCAGCTGTTCTACTGCCTGCAGCGCGGCATCCCCACAGAAGCGGCGATCGCCCTGATCGTCAACGGCTTCGTCAAAGAAGTGCTGCAGGAACTGCCGATGGAGTTTGCCATCGAGGCGCAGAAGCTGATCAGCATTTCGCTGGAAGGCTCTGTAGGCTGACATGAACGAGACGGACAAGAAGCGCATTCTTGAACGTCTGGAAAATATGCGAGGGGAAATATTGGCGAAAATTCGCCCCCGCGAAAGCAGATACGAGACAGAAAAGCCGCCAGAGCAGCCTTACGTGTTTCTCCAGCAGCGTATGGAAAAACCAGGAAAGTTTATTCAGATTCTCGAATGGCTTTGGCTCGTAACGCTCACGGTTTTCCGTGTCATTCGTTTTTTGGCGCGATAGCGCCGAGCATAACACGTCGACGCCCTTAGAAATTACGCGAGGCTCTAATGAGCTACGCAGAGAAAACGCAGGAACCAAAGATGCTTGAAATCAGAAACCTTCATGCCCGCATCGCCGAAGACGGCACTGAGATCATTCGTGGCCTGAACCTGACGGTGAAGGCCGGCGAAGTTGCCGCGATCATGGGGCCGAACGGCTCCGGCAAGTCGACGCTCTCCTATGTGCTGTCCGGCCGCAGCGATTACGAAGTCACCGAGGGCGACATTCTCTATAACGGCGAGAGCATTCTCGAGCTCGATCCGGCAGAACGCGCCACCAAGGGCATCTTTCTTGCCTTCCAGTATCCGGTCGAAATCCCGGGTGTCGCCACCATGCAATTCCTGAAGGTGGCGTTGAACGAGCAGCGCAAGGCGCGCGGCGAAGACGAGCTGACGACGCCGGATTTCATGCGTCGCGTCAAGGATGCCGCCGGCAAACTGCAGATCAATACCGAGATGCTGAAGCGGCCGCTGAACGTCGGCTTCTCCGGCGGTGAGAAGAAGCGGGCCGAGATCCTGCAGATGGCGCTGCTGGAGCCGAAGCTCTGCGTGCTTGACGAAACCGATTCCGGCCTCGACATAGACGCGCTGAAGATCGTCGCCGACGGCGTCAACGCGCTGCGTTCGCCGGACCGCGCCGTCGTGGTCATCACCCATTACCAGCGCCTGCTCGACTACATCGTGCCGGATACCGTCCACGTGCTCTACAAAGGCCAGGTGATCAAGTCGGGCGACAAGACGCTGGCGCATGAGCTGGAAGCCAACGGCTATGCCGACATCATCGGCGCGGCGGCCTGAGTTCGGGTGGAAAGGACGACGTCCATGAATATGCAGACGACGAGCCGCCTGACCGTGGCCGAAACGGCGTTGATCGAGGCATTCAACCATCAGATCGGCGATCTGCCGGGCAACGGCGCGGTGACGGCGCTACGCGACCGGCTTCTCGACGACCTGAAGAAGGCCGGCCTGCCGACGCGCCGCATCGAGGCCTGGCACTATACCGATCTGAAAAACCTGCTGCGCGCCTTGCCGCCGCAGGTCGGTGATGCCGGCTCCGATGCGCTTGAGCCTCTGGTTGCCGGCTCGACGGTGCTGGCGGTGATCCAGGGCCACGCCAACCAGAAGGCTGCGGCCGACGGTCTTGGCGTTTCAGCCTATAGCGAACATCTGCTCGACGGTTCCGCCGCAGACGGGCTCGATGCGCTTGGCAGCGACGACGCGGTCGGCCGCATCAACGGCAGCTTCGTGCGCGACGGCTATGTCGTCGACGTGCCTGCCGATACCGAGCTTGAAGATCCGCTCGAAATCCAGTTTGTCCATGCAGGCGGGCAGGCACATACACGCCTTCCCGTTGCCTTCGGCGCCGGTGTCAAGGCAACCGTCATCGAACGTCACCTTGCAGTGACCAGCGATGCGGCACTCGTGTCCCATGTCAGTGACATCACTGTCGGCGAGGGCGCCGAGCTAACCTGGATCATCCTGCAGCAGCATGGGGCAGACGATACGCATCTCGGCCAGATCCGCATCGATCTCGGCACGGACGCCAGGCTTCGCCTGTTCGTCATCAATGCCGGTGGCAGGCTGGTGCGCCAGGAACTGCATATCAAGGTGACGGGCGAGGGCGCCGACCTGACGGTGCGCGGCATCAACCTGCTCGGCGGTGAGAGCCATACCGACGTGACGATGATGCTTGGCCACGACGTGCCGCACACCGGCTCGACCGAAGTGATCCGCAACGTCGTCTTCGACCGCGCCAAGGGGGTCTTCCAGGGCATGATCCGGGTGGCGCCCGATGCGCAGAAGACCGACGCCAAGATGGCCTGCAACACGCTGCTGATGTCCGACGATGCCGAATTCTCGGTCAAGCCAGAGCTCGAGATCTTTGCCGACGATGTCCAGTGCGGCCACGGGGCGACGGTGACCGATATCGACGCCAATCATCTCTATTACATGATGGCGCGCGGCATTCCGGAGAACAAGGCGCGGGCGATGCTGGTCAACGCCTTCGTCGCCGAGATCGTCGAGGAACTGGAAGACGAGGCTCTGGTCGAGGCGCTGGAAGGCGTGATTTCGGCCTGGCTCGAAAAGCACGCCTGATCGGATATAGCAATGGACAAGATCGTACCGGCCGCGCCATACGACGTCGAAGCCATCCGCCGGGATTTTCCGATCCTGGCGGAGAAGGTGCACGGCAAGCCGCTGGTCTATCTCGACAACGGCGCCTCGGCGCAGAAGCCGCAGGTGGTGATCGATGCCATCTCGCATGCCTATAGCCACGAATATGCCAATGTGCATCGCGGCCTGCACTATCTCTCCAATGCCGCCACGGATGCCTATGAGGCATCGCGCGAGAAGGTGCGCCGCTTCCTCAATGCCCCTTCGGTCAACGACATCGTCTTCACCAAGAATTCGACGGAAGCAATCAACACCGTCGCCTATGGCTGGGGCATGCCTGAGATCGGCGAAGGCGACGAGATCGTCCTGACGATCATGGAGCATCATTCCAACATCGTGCCCTGGCACTTCATCCGTGAGCGGCAGGGCGCCAAGCTGGTCTGGGTTCCCGTCGATGACGAGGGCGCCTTCCATATCGAAGATTTCGAAAAGAGCCTGACGGAGCGCACCAAGCTCGTCGCCATCACCCATATGTCGAATGCGCTCGGCACCATCGTTCCCGTCAAGGAAGTCTGCCGCATCGCGCACGAGCGCGGTATTCCGGTGCTGATCGACGGCAGCCAGGGTGCGGTGCATCTGCCCGTGGATGTGCAGGATATCGATTGCGACTGGTACGTGATGACCGGCCACAAGCTCTACGGCCCATCCGGCATCGGCGTGCTCTACGGCAAGAAGGAGCGGCTTTCGCAGATGCGCCCGTTCCAGGGCGGCGGCGAGATGATTTTCGAAGTTGCCGAGGATGCTGTCACCTATAATGATCCGCCGCATCGCTTCGAGGCCGGCACGCCACCGATCGTGCAGGCGATCGGGCTCGGTTATGCGCTCGACTACATGGAGAAGGTCGGCCGCGAGGCGATCGCCCGCCATGAGGCCGATCTTGCGGCTTACGCCGTCGAGCGGCTGAAATCGGTCAATTCGCTGCGGGTGTTCGGAACGGCGCCCGACAAGGGCAGTATCTTTTCCTTCGAGCTTGCCGGCATCCATGCCCATGACGTCTCGATGGTGATCGACCGGCAGGGCGTTGCGGTGCGGGCCGGCACCCATTGCGCCATGCCGCTCTTGAAACGCTTCGGCGTCACCTCCACATGCCGTGCATCTTTCGGCATGTACAATACCCGCGCCGAGGTCGATGCCCTGGCCGATGCGCTTGAATATGCGCGCAAGTTCTTTGCTTGAGGAGTGTCCGTGATGAGCCTGGACGAAAGCGAACAGAAGATCGATGTGCGCGAAGGCATCGTGCATTCCAGCATTCCGGCCGATGAGCTGGCGCGGCTCAGCGACGACGTCATCAGCGCGCTGAAGACCGTCTACGATCCGGAAATTCCGGCCGACATCTTCGAACTCGGTCTGATCTACAAGATCGACATCGAGGACGACCGGATGGTGAAAATCATGATGACACTGACCGCCCCCGGCTGCCCGGTTGCCGGCGAGATGCCGGGCTGGGTCGAAAATGCCGTCGGCGCCGTCGAAGGTGTATCGGGTGTCGAAGTGGCGATGACCTTCGATCCGCCGTGGACGCCGGATCGTATGTCCGAAGAGGCGCAGGTCGCGGTCGGTTGGTATTAAGCAGGCCGGTATTGATCCGTTTACTTGCGACGACTACATTTGAATCACGAAGCGCCGGATCTTGACCCCGGTTGCGGAAGGAGATGAGGCCCATGGGCTTTGCAATTATGAGCATGACGGACGGGGCTGCGGCCCGCGTCAAAGCGATCGTCGAGAACTCGGGGCCGGAGGCCAAGGGTGTACGCGTCGGCATCAAGAAGGGCGGCTGCGCCGGGATGGAATATACCATCGACATGGTGACCGAACCCAATGCCAAGGACGACCTGATCGAGCGCGACGGTGCCAAAGTCTGGGTCGAGCCATCGGCGGCTCTTTACCTGCTCGGCACCGAAATGGGTTTCGAGGCGACGACGCTGCGCTCCGGCTTCACCTTCACCAATCCGAACCAGACATCGGCCTGCGGCTGCGGCGAATCCGTCGAGCTGAAACCCGCCGATCTCGCGGCCCTAGCCGCACAGCGCCAAAACGAGCCGGCGCACACCTGACACCTGTGCCCTTCAGGCTGGTGGGAAATTCTCCGCCAGCCAAGCCCTGATGAAATCCGGCTCGTCGTCGCCGAGATCATGGCCGGTCGGGACCAGTCTCGTCGTGGCGCCGGCACCGCTTTTTTCAATCTGATCCCTGATGAGCACAACGTCCTCAGGCGCGCGCCGCTCGTCGCGTTCGCCTGCCAGAATGAGGATGCGATGGTTTCTGAGGTCGGGAAAATCGGCGGCGGGTGCGGGTGATAGCGGCCGCAGCAGGACGGCCCCGGCTATGGTTTCCGGGCGATCCAGCAGGATCGAGGCGGCGATGATCGCGCTGTTCGAAAAGCCGACCAGCACAGGCGGCCGTTTCAGGAGCCCGGTTGTCGAGGCCTTCGCCAGAAAATCGGCGAGATGATGGGTCTCGTTGAAGAGGTCGGCGTCATCAAGCGTCCGGTCGGGGTTTCGGCGAAAGAAAGCAAAGCCTTCATCCCATTTAACCGCGCCCCTCAGCGACAGATAGGGCCGATCCGCCCCAACCTTGTCGGCAAGCGCGATCAGATTGCGTTCATGCATGCCGCTTCCATGCAGCAGCACCAGGGGTGCTGGATCGAGTGCGGTTCTTCCTGAGATCGAAATGAAATCCTGATATTCCGGCATGGCATCGATCCCCATCATTGGCGCGGATCGGCATAGGTCTGATTCAAGACGGGATTATAACAGCATCGCGACTTACGGGCCGTGCTCAGTCGCGCTTGATGCCCATCAGCATTTCCCACATGTCGGCGCCGGTCTCGAAGACCACGGCGTTTGCCTTGTAGCTCTGCTCGGCTTCGATCAGGTCGGTCAGTTCGGTGGCCGGATCGACATCCGACGTCGTCGGCCTGACGGCGGCCTGGACACCGCCTGAAACAACGGATGTGAGGCTGGTGTTCAGCCTGGTATAATCCGGTGTACTGCTGTTTGCGACGTTGTTGGCGATCGCGCTGATCCGGGTCGTCTGCGCCCGCATTCCCGAAAGAGCAGTGTTCGTAATGCCCGATATGTTCATCAGCGTTTCCCCAGAACTGGATAATCGTCTTTTACCTGCAAGGGTTTAGGGAATGCTGAAGGCATTGCGTTAGCGAAGACCTACAGGTCGGGCGCGTGCGGCCGTATCTGTTCCGGATTGGAACGGGATGATAGCCAGGGGTCGGTGGCGATAGAGCCGGCAGCACGTGCCAATCGACATCGGCAAGTCCCCCACCTATCCCGACGGATGGCATTCCCCTACATTGCCGGCTGATAGGCTCTGGCCTTCGCGTGATTTGTGGAGCAGGTGATGACCAAGAAGCGGCCGAAAGGCATCGAGACATACACGGCCCCGGCCGGCGGCTGGGGTGCACTCAAAGCCGTTGCCGAAACCCTTGCACGCCAGCAGGTCATCGCCCAGGGTGCTGCGACGCTGCTGAAAGCCAATCAGCCCGAGGGTTTCGATTGCCCCGGCTGCGCATGGCCCGATCCCAAACATACGAGCTCATTCGAATTCTGCGAAAACGGTGCCAAGGCGATCACCTGGGAATCGACGGCAAAGCGCGCCGGACCCGACTTTTTCGCGACGCACGGCGTTGCCGAACTCTGGCAATGGAACGACCACCAGCTGGAAGACCAGGGCCGCCTGACGCACCCGTTGATCTATGACCATGTCAGCGACCATTACCTGCCGATCGGCTGGGACGAGGCCCTTGCGCTGATCGGCGACGAACTGCGCAAACTGCCCGACCCTGACATGGCCGAATTCTATACGTCCGGACGCGCCTCAAACGAGGCGGCATTTCTGTTCCAGCTTTTTGTTAGGGCCTACGGCACCAACAATTTTCCCGACTGCTCGAACATGTGCCATGAGGCGACCAGCGTCGGCCTGCCCGACTCGATCGGGGTCGGCAAGGGCACGGTGACGCTCGAGGATTTCGATCATGCCGATGCCATCTTCAGCTTCGGTCACAATCCGGGCACCAACCATCCTCGGATGATGACCACCCTGCACGATGCCGCGAGGCGCGGCGTTCCGATCGTGGTCTTCAATCCCTTGAAAGAAAGGGCGCTTGAAAAATTCGCAGCACCGCAGAACCCGGTAGAAATGGCGATGATGTCGTCGACGCCGATCGCATCGGCCTATCACCAGGTCCGCACCGGCGGGGATCTTGCGGCCCTCAAGGGGATGATGAAGCGGATATTCGAACGCGACGACGCCGATATCACCGCAGGCGGCAAGGGCTTTCTCGATCGCGAGTTCATCAAGGCACACACGATCGGGCTGGAGGCTCTCAAGGCCGATGTCGCACAGACGGAGTGGGCGTCGATCCTCAGGAAATCGGGCCTGACGTTCGAAGCGCTGGATAGTGCTGTCGAGGTCTATCTCAATGCCCGCAACGTTATCCTCTGCTACGGCATGGGCATCACCCAGCACAGCCACGGCACCGCCAACGTCCAGCAGCTGGCCAATTTCCTGATGCTGCGGGGGAATATCGGCCGCCAGGGCGCCGGCATCTGCCCGCTTCGGGGACATTCGAACGTTCAGGGCGACCGCACGGTCGGTATCACCGAAATCCCCAATAGGGCGCTTCTCGACGGCATGGAAAAGGCCTTCGGTTTCCGCCCTCCGGAGGAGAAGGGCCACAACGCCGTCGAAGCCATCGAGGCGATCATCGAGGGCCGGTCGAAGGCGCTGGTCTGCCTCGGCGGCAATCTGGCCGTGGCGATATCCGATCCGGACGCGACGTTCATAGGCATGCGCAAACTCCACCTTGCCGTTCACATCGCGACGAAACTCAATCGCTCGCACCTGTTGATCGCCCGGACCTCGATCATTTTTCCCGTTCTCGGCCGCACCGACCAGGACATCCAGAAGACCGGACCGCAATCGGTGACCGTCGAGGATTCCATGTCGATGGTGCATGCCTCGCGCGGTTTCCTGAAACCGCCCGGCGACCAGCTTCGCTCCGAGCCTGCGATCATCGCCGGTATCGCCAAGGCAACGCTCGGCAGCAAATACGATATCGATTGGGACGGGATGGTCGGTGATTACAGCCGTATTCGGGAAAAGATCGCGGTAGTCTTTCCCGATTTTCATGACTTCAACACCAGGGTCAGGAAACCCGGCGGCTTCCGGCTGACGGTCGCCGCCGCTGACCGGCAATGGCACACTCCTTCAGGCAAGGCGCATTTCCTCACTGCGCCGGGACTGGAAGAAGATCCCCGGCTTGTCGACGCGGACACGTTGGTTCTGACGACGCTGCGCAGTCACGACCAGTACAATACGACGATCTACAGCCTCGACGACCGCTATCGCGGCGTCTTCGGCCGCCGTGACATCATCTTCATGAACAGCAAGGATCTCTCCGCTCGCGGCCTGGCCGATGGCGACAGGGTCGATATCGAATCGGTTGGGGAAACAGCCAGCAAGTCGGTCAAAGGCTTCACCGCGGTGGCCTACGACATTCCGGCCGGCTCCGTGGCTGGATATTATCCCGAGATGAACCGGGTCATCGCGCTTGCCGATTACGACCGAAAATCGGGAACCCCTGCCTATAAGGGTGTGCCTGTGAAGGTGCAGAAGTCGGCGTAAGCGGGGGAGGCGCTTGCCTGCCTCAAGCTAAAGCGCGTCGCATTTAACTTGATTCATTCGACGCGATTTAGCTCTTTGTTTTTATGCATGTCGTTATCCGGGAACCGCTGCACACTTCCCGGCGACATGCATTATCGTGACGCCACCCAGTCGTGCCAATCGCTTTCGTTGCCGTTGAACACGTTGAGGTCGATCTTGCCTTCGACGCCTTCGGAGAGGCCGGAGCCGGAGTATTGCCAGAAGAGCCACTTGCGGCCGGGGTAGACCTTGGAGGGGTGAGCGGCAACCGAGCGCAGCCAGAAGGGATAGTCGAGCATCTGGCCCTTCAGATTGTCGCGGTAGAAATCCGGCGCCGTGTAGATGATCGGGCGCTGACCGTAATAACGCTCCAGCTTGTCCATGAACACCTGCATCTTTTCCCGGACGCGGGCGGGGGATATGCGGCGCTTGCAGCTCGATTCGCCATTCCATTCGACGTCGATGACCGGCGGAAGCGCGTTTGCTTCCCTCGGCACGTTGCGGATGAACCAGTCGGCCTGTTCGCCTGCCGTCCGGCACCAGTAGAAGAAGTGATAGGCGCCGTGTTTCAGGCCGGCTTCCTTGGCCCGGCGCCAGTTTTTCTTGAACATCGGATCGAGGTGATCGCCGCCGTCCGTCGCCTTGATGTAGACGAAGTTCGCGCCTTGCCCGCGCAACGTCTCCCAATCGATCTCGCCCTGCCAGCGCGAGACGTCGACGCCATGCACGGCAAGCTTTCTCGGCGAGGTGGAGCCGAAGTTGATCGGCTTGGCATCGCGGAAGCGGTGGCCGTAGATCTGTCCGCGTGCCGGCGATCTCCTGCCGACATCGGGATCGATTCCCGGATTGGTGGGCATGAGCATCGCGACGGGCTTTTCCGTCGGCATCGGCATGCCGACCGGCCTGTCCTGGGGCACGAGCGCCTGTGGCTCCGGAACCGGTCCGGTCCAGCTCAACGCTTCCTGCGGCGCGTTTGCCTGTGTAGTGTCGCCGACGGTGGCAGCCGGTATCGGGCCGTTCGGTTTGGTGATCGCATTCGTCGTTTCCGGCGATGGCACGTTGCCCAGCACATCTTCGGCGCCGGAACTGGCGGCGCATCCCGACAGGATCAGGGCGGCAAGGAGGATTGCTGGCAAAGCCGATGAACGCATGAGAACCTGCACGCAAAACAAAAGGTCGACGGCAACATTCCTGCTGGAGGGAAACCGCCCATTTTCAATTGCTAACAGAGACTTGCTAAGAAAGGTTAAATTTGAACCCAATGCCTCGAAACGGGCATCGCCGGGTTCGGCGCCGTATCACGTATCGAAAGCTGATCTTGAAGGCAGCCCCTCCCAACCTGTGAGAGGGGCTGGCCGAATTGCTGCTACTCCGCCGCCTCGGCATAAGTTTCGACCGGCGGGCAGGTGCAGAGCAGGTTGCGGTCGCCATAGACATTGTCGACGCGGTTGACCGGCGACCAGTATTTGTCGACGCGGAAGGCGCCGGGCGGGAAGCAGGCCTGTTCGCGCGAATAGGGGCGCTCCCATTCGCCGACGAGGTCTTCCACCGTGTGCGGAGCGTTCTTCAGCGGGTTGTTGACCTTGTCCATGCGGCCTTCCTCAATCGCGCGAGCCTCCTCGCGGATCGCCAGCATCGCCTCGCAGAAGCGGTCGAGTTCGGCCTTGGTCTCGCTTTCCGTCGGCTCGATCATCAGCGTGCCTGATACCGGCCAGCTCATCGTCGGCGCATGGAAGCCGCAGTCGATCAGCCGCTTGGCGACGTCGTCGACGGTGACACCTGCGCTGTCGACCAGAGGGCGGGTGTCGATGATGCATTCGTGCGCGACGCGGCCGGCGGCCGATTTGTAAAGCACGTCATAGGCGCCCTTCAGGCGGGCGGCGATGTAGTTGGCGTTGAGGATCGCCACCTTGGTCGCCTGCGTCAGCCCTTCGCCGCCCATCATCAGGCAGTAGCTCCAGGAGATCGGCAGGATCGAGGCCGAGCCGAAGGCGGCGGCCGAAACCGCGCCGGAACGGCCGTCGGTTTCCGGGTGCCCTGGCAGGTACGGCGCCAGGTGCGCTTTGACGCCGATCGGACCCATACCGGGGCCGCCGCCGCCATGCGGGATGCAGAAGGTCTTGTGCAGGTTGAGGTGGGAAACGTCCGAGCCGATGTCGCCGGGACGGGACAGGCCGACCATGGCATTCATGTTGGCGCCGTCGAGATAGACCTGGCCGCCATTGGTATGCACGAGATCGCAGATTTCCTTGACGGTCTCTTCGAAGACGCCGTGCGTCGAAGGGTAGGTGATCATGCAGCAGGAGAGGTTTGCCGCATGCTCCTCAGCCTTGGCGCGGAAGTCGTCGAGATCGATGTCGCCATTCTCGCGCACTTTGATGACCACCACCTTCATACCGACCATCTGGGCCGAGGCCGGGTTGGTGCCGTGCGCCGAGGTCGGGATCAGGCAGACGTCGCGATGGCCCTCGCCGTTGGCGATATGAAAGTTGCGGATCGTCAGCAGACCGGCATATTCACCTTGCGCGCCGGAATTCGGCTGCATGGAGAAGGCGTCGTAGCCGGTGATGGCGCAGAGCTTTTCGATCAGGTCGTCGATCATCTCGCGGTAGCCGAGCGCCTGATCGGCCGGCACGAAGGGATGGATGTCGGAAAATTCCGGCCAGGTGATCGGCAGCATTTCCGCCGTCGCATTGAGCTTCATCGTGCACGAACCAAGCGGGATCATCGAGCGGTCGAGGGCCAGATCCCGGTCGGAGAGCCGGCGGATGTAACGCGTCATCTCGCTTTCGGCGCGGTTCATGTGGAAGATCGGATGGGTGAGGTAATTGCTGGTTCTGAGCAGGCCTCTCGGCAGCCGGTAGGAAGGCTCGAAATCGGCGATGGTGAAATTGCCACCGAAGGCGCGCCAGACGGCTTCGAGCGTTGCCGGCCGCGTGCGCTCGTCGACGCTCATGCCGATCCCGGTTTCGCCGACCTTGCGCAGATTGACGCCTTCGGCAACGGCGGCGCGCAGGATGAGCCCCTGCATGTGGCCGACATCGACGGTGATGGTGTCGAAGAAGGTCTCCGGCTCGACCTTATAGCCGAGCTTTTCCAGACCCTTGGCCATCAGCACGGCCTTCTGGTGAACCTGCTGGGCGATCGCCTTGATACCCTCGGGACCATGGAAGACCGCATACATCGAGGCCATGACGGCCAGCAGCACCTGGGCGGTGCAGATGTTCGACGTCGCCTTCTCGCGGCGGATATGCTGCTCGCGGGTCTGCAGCGACAGGCGATAGGCGCGGTTGCCGCGGGCATCGACGGAAACGCCGACGAGACGGCCGGGCATGGAGCGCTTGATGGCATCCTTGACCGACATATAGGCCGCATGCGGGCCGCCGTAGCCGACCGGGACGCCGAAGCGCTGCGAGGAGCCGACGGCGATATCGGCACCCATTTCGCCGGGCGATTTCAAGAGCGTCAGCGCCAGGATGTCGGCGGCGACGATCGATATGGCGCCGGCCTGGTGCAGGCGGGCGATCAGGCCGGTGAAATCATGGACGTGACCATGCGTGCCCGGATATTGGAAGATTGCGCCGAAGACATCGACCGGATCGAGATCGGTGAAGGGATTGCCGACAATCACCTGCCAGCCGAGCGGCTCGGCGCGGGTGCGGATCAGGGCGATGGTTTGCGGATGGCAATCGGCATCGACGAAGAAGGCCTTCGCCTTCGACTTGGCGACGCGTTCGGCAATCGCCATGCCTTCGGCGGCGGCGGTCGCCTCGTCGAGCAGCGAGGCATTGGCGACGTCGAGGCCGGTGAGGTCGCAGACCATCGTCTGGTAGTTGAGAAGCGCTTCCAGGCGGCCCTGGCTGATCTCCGGCTGGTAGGGCGTATAGGCCGTATACCAGGCGGGATTTTCCAGGATGTTGCGCTGGATGACCGGCGGCGTGATCGTGCCGTAGTATCCCTGGCCGATCAGCGACACCAGCACCTTGTTCTTGTTGGCGGTCTCGCGCAGCTTGTCGAGCGCCTCGCGCTCGGTCATCGGCGCGCCCCAGACGAGTGGCGCCTTCTGGCGGATCGAGGGCGGCAACGTCGCGTCGATCAAGCCGTCGAGGCTGTTATAGCCGATCACTTTCAGCATGTCGGTCATCTCGGCCGGCGAGGGGCCGATGTGACGGCGATTGGCAAAATCGTAGGGCTGATAGTCGGTGAACTGGAATTCGGTCGGCGTCGTCATTACGCGGTGAGCTCCTTATAGGCGGCCTCGTCGAGCAAGCCGTTGGCATCCGCGGCATTTGCAAGCTTCAGCTTGAAGAACCAGCCGGCGCCCTGAGGATCGGAATTGACCAGCGACGGATCGGCAACGATGGCCGGATTGACCTCGGTGATCTCGCCGTCGAGCGGACAATAGACGTCGGAGGCAGCCTTGACGGATTCAACTGTCGCGGCATTGCCGTTCTTGGAGAAGGTCGCGCCGACTTCCGGCAGTTCGACGAAAACCAGGTCGCCGAGCTGATCGACGGCATAATTGGTGATACCAACCGTCGCAACGCCGCCTTCGATCTGCAGCCATTCGTGTTCTTCGGTAAATTTCAGCATTGTTCGTCCTCTCTGGAAAAGCTTTAGCGTTTGTAGGTCGGTGTGACGAAGGGCAGGGCGCTGACGGTGATCGGCAGATATTTGCCGCGCACCTCGGCGTAGACGAGCGTGCCGGCCGCTGCATGGGAGACCGGAACATAGCCCATGGCGACGGGACCTTCGACGCTGGGGCCGAAGCCGCCCGAGGTGACTTCGCCGATCTCGACCTTGCCCTCGGCATCGGCATAGAGCTTGGCATGGCCGCGCACCGGCGCCTTGCCTTCCGGCTTCAGGCCGACGCGGCGGCGGGCAGCGCCGTTTTCGAGTTCGGAAAGGATTCGGCCGGAGCCCGGGAAGCCGCCGGCGCGTGCGCCGCCCGTGCGCCGCGCCTTCTGCATCGCCCATTCCAGCGCTGCTTCGACCGGCGAGGTGGTGGTGTCGATATCGTTGCCATAGAGGCAGAGACCGGCTTCAAGGCGCAGAGAGTCACGGGCGCCGAGGCCGATCGCCTGGACATCGGGATGCTCGAGCAGCCGCATGGTGACATCCTCGGCCTTATCAGCCGGGATCGAGATTTCGAAACCGTCCTCGCCGCTATAGCCGGAGCGCGAGACAAGACAGGAAACATCGTGCAGGCGGCAGTGGCGCACATCCATGAATTTCATCGCTGCGACGTCGGCCCAGAGTTCGGCGAGAACCTCGACCGCACGCGGTCCCTGCAGCGCGATCAAAGCGCGGTTCAGCAGCGTGATATCGCATCGGTCGCCGATATGGGCCTGCAGATGGGCCAGATCGGCCTCCTTGCAGGACGCGTTGACGACGACGAAAAGATGGTCGTCGAGATGGGCGATCATCAGGTCGTCGAGAATGCAGCCGCTGTTGTCGGTGAAAAAGCCATAACGCTGGCGGCCTTCGGCAAGACCGAGGATATCGACCGGAACCAGGCTTTCGAGCGCCAGCGCGGCATCCTCGTAGCTGCCGGATTTCGCCTTCACGATGACTTGGCCCATGTGGGAGACATCGAAGAGGCCGACCTCGGTGCGGGTATGAAGGTGCTCCTTCATGACGCCGGCGGGATATTGCACCGGCATGTCGTAACCCGCGAACGGCACCATGCGGGCGCCGCGCGAGAGATGCAGGGCATGCAGCGGGGTTTTCTTCAGGGCAGCAGTATCGTCCAAAAGACGCCTCCGGGGTTTGCGCCTTCTCGCGAAGGCACGGGCTCAAATCTGAAGGCGCGGCTGCGCACTTCTCTCCTGAGCCCCCTCTGTCCCTTTGCCTGAGATTGTTATCCCTTCGGCGAGCGTTTCGAGAACGCTTCTCTCCAGAGTTCCGTCTGCCCCTTGCTGGTCCTTTTGCCTGAGAGTTTCCGGGGCGGTTGCTCCTTCGGCACCGGTGGCGAAAGCACCGGATTCTCCCAACAAGGTTGGCGCAATTATCCGGCGGTTGTGGCTCTTGGCAAGCGGCAAATGTCGTCACCGAGCAAATTTTTGTCGTCTTATACCGATCCGGCCTTAAACTGCAGCAAATCTGCTTTTGCATTTCGGCTGTAAACCGGCTATCGCGACTTGCTGTTGAAGGGGATCTCATGCGGCCGACCGGACTGAAAGCGACGCTGTTTTTGCGCATGCTTTGCGCATTGAGCTTCGCGTTGCTCGGTCTTGCCCATCAGCCGCCGCAGGCTGTCGCCTCCGAAGGCTATCATGCGGCGGCCTATATGCTGCCCGACGGCAGCTTCGCTTCGCTCTGCGTCACGGTGAAGGACGCAGACGGCAAGACCGCCTCCTTCAAGCCGAATTGCGAAGCCTGCCGGCTGTCGGCCACCGTGATCCTACCGGCACCGGATGCCGGCTCCTGGCTCGAACGCAAGCTCGCCTCGCTCGTCAATTCGCCGATCGAAACCGCCGCCGTTACCGGTGCACGCGCCGTCAGCCGGGCAAATTCCCGCGCGCCTCCCATCCTCGGCTGATCTGCCTTCGCACTTAATGATGCAGCATGCCGGTCCGCCTGAGAGAAATTCGCGGTCGGCGAGGAGATATCCGATGAAGATTAGCAAGACATTTGGCAAGACATTCGCGCTTGCCGCCCTTTTTTCCGCGACCGCAATCGCCGGCGCAGAAGCGCATGTGACCTTCCTCGACAGGGAAGCGACTGAGGAGACCACCATTCTCGCGACGCTGCAGCTGCCGCACGGCTGCGACGGCAAGGCCACCACGGAAGTGCGGGTCAAGCTGCCGGAAGGCTTCGTCTTCGCTAAGCCGCAGCCGAAGGCCGGCTGGGAGCTCGAGGTGATCAAGGGCGACTACCAGAAGATCTACGACAATCACGGCGACAAGGTGAAGACAGGCGCGGTCGAGATCCGCTGGAAGAACGGCAATCTCTCCGACGATTTCTACGACACCTTCGTCATCCAGGGTAAGGTTTCGGGCGTCGATGCCGGCACCTCGCTCGCCTTTCCGGTGACGCAGATGTGCGGTGACACGGTCGAGGCCTGGGATCAGGTGGCAAAGGATGGCGGCGACGCGCATGGGATGAAAAGCCCGGCACCGCTTCTGAAGGTCGTCGCCGGCGAAGACCAAGGCCATGACCATGACGACATGGCCGGCATGGTCATGTCCGGTATGACCGGTATGGGTGCTGCGGCACCGGCTGGAGAAACGGTCAAGGCCGGCGATCTCGAAGTCTCTGGCGGGTTCGCCAAGGCGATGCTGCCCGGCCAGCCGGTCGGCGGCGGCTTTTTCACCGTGAAGAACAACGGCCAGACGGACGACCGGCTGCTATCCGTGACATCGCCTGCGGCAGGCGAGGTTCAGATCCACGAGATGGTGACCAAGGACAACGTCATGCGGATGCGCCAGCTGAAGGACGGCATCGCCATCGCCGCTGGCCAGACGGTCAAGCTCGAGCCCGGCAACCTGCATCTGATGTTCCAGAAGGTGAAGACGCCGTTCAAGCAGGGCGATAGCGTGCCGGTGACGCTGACCTTCGAAAAGGCCGGAAAGATCGACCTGGTGCTGCAGGTGCTGTCGGTGCAGGGCAAGTAAGCGCGATCCGATGAAACAGCAAAGCCTGCGACTGTGATCGCAGTCGCAGGCTTTCCTTCAAAAGGCGGTTGCCTCAGACCTCTTCGTAGGATTGCAGAGCCTGCTTGAGGCCGGCCTGCGGCTGGCGGTTGCCCTTGGCCATCAGGTCGAGCGCCACTTCCGTCGACTGGATGATGCTGGAGGGCTCCTCGGCCTGATCGGGGCTGTCGGCCTTCAATTGCCGGTCGGCGATGCGGCGTGCATCGCGCGCGGCGGTGCTGGTCGCGACACGCTGGGGAATCCTCAGCGATTCGAAGGCAATGGCAGCGGTGTTGGCCGATACGGACAGGAGCTGGGTCATGCCGTCACGGTATCGGCATGATATTGGCGCCATCATAACAAAATCATCGGCATTTTACCGGATGGTAAGAATTCATTCCGTCACGATTGGAATCTTTGCGGAGTTGCGATAAATCCGGCGGATGATCCAGGCTCTTCTCGTCGCCGTCGGCGGCGCTATCGGTTCCCTCCTCAGATATTATGTCGGCCAGTGGACGCTGAGGCTCATGGGCCCGGCCTTTCCCTGGGGCACGCTTGCGGTCAATGTCGTCGGCTGCTTCGTCATCGGCGTCTTCGCCGAGCTGATCGCGCGGAGGTTCAACGCCTCGGTGGAACTGCGGCTTTTGCTGATCACCGGCTTCCTCGGCGGCTTCACCACATTCTCGGCCTTTTCGCTGGATGCGATCTCGCTGTTCGAGCGTGGCGAGGCGGCGGCGGGCGGTATCTACATCATGGCGAGCGTCGGGCTTTCGATGGCCGCCGTCATGGCAGGCCTTGCCGTCATGCGCGCTTTGGCCTGATTTCTTTTCCGGTTTCCGTTTTGCTTGAAAATGCTCTAAAGGCTGCGGCAAGAACGCCGGCTTGGCCCGCGCTGCAATTTCCGAAAGATTTTTTATGGCTGGCATAGAACATATCAAGGTTGAACCCGACGAAGCAGGCATGCGGCTCGATCGCTGGTTCAAGGTGCATTTTCCCGGGCTCGGTTTCGGTCCGCTGCAGAAGCTTTTGCGCTCCGGCCAGGTGCGTGTCGACGGCGGCCGTGTCAAATCGGATGCGCGCGTGCAGCCCGGGCAGACGGTGCGGGTGCCGCCGCTCGATGTCGATGCGAAGAAGTCCGGACCGATCGCCGGCAAGGATCTCAAGCATTCGTCCGATTTCGAACTCCTGTCGCGCATGGTGCTGCATGAGGACGATAAGGTGATCGTGCTCAACAAGCCGCCCGGTATTGCGGTGCAGGGCGGCTCCGGTGTAGCCCGGCATATCGACCAGATGCTCGAAGCCTGGACCAGCCCGAAGGGCGAGAAGCCGCGGCTCGTCCACCGCCTCGACCGCGATACGTCAGGGGTTCTCGTCATCGCCCGCACCCGCGGCGCCGCACAGAAGCTGACGGCCGCCTTCCGCGAGCGTGATACCAAGAAGACCTATTGGGCGCTGGTCAAGGGCGTTCCGCGCAAGCACGAAGACAAGATCTCGACCTGGCTCGTCAAGGAGCCGACCGCCGATGGCGACCGGATGCGCATCGCCAGACACGGCGAGGACGGTGCCGACCATGCGATTTCCTTCTACCGCGTGCTGGAGACGGCGGCGCAGAACCTCGCATGGCTGGAGATGGAGCCCTATACCGGCCGAACCCACCAATTGCGCGTTCATGCCCTGCATATCGGCCATCCGATCATCGGCGATCCGAAATATTTCGACGATGATCCGAATTGGGATTTTCCGGGCGGCGTGCAGAAGAAGCTGCATCTGCATGCGCGCCGCATCGACATCCCGCACCCCTCCGGCGGCCGCCTGCGCGTCAGCGCGCCACTGCCGTCGCATATGGTGCAGACATGGAACCTGCTCGGTCTCGACCTTGCCGGTGCTGAAAGGGACAGCGAATGAAACTCGCCCTTTTCGATTGCGACGGCACGCTGGTCGACAGCGCCGGCCTGATCCATGAAACCATGCGTCGGACCTTCGAGAAATTCGGCAAGCTGGAACCGCGATTTGAGGACACCAAGGCGATTATCGGCCTGTCGCTGGATATCGCGATTGCCCGCATGCAGGGCAGGCCGCATGTCGAGCAGGACGATATCGAGATGACGGCGCATTACAAATCGCTGTTTTCGGTGGTGCGCCAGGATCTCGACTACAGGGAGCCGCTGTTTCCCGGCATCCGCGAGATGATCGACGCGATCACCGGGCGCGAGGATCTGCTGATCGGCGCAGTGACAGGGAAATCCAGGCGCGGGCTGAACCTGGTGATGGAGACGCACGGCTTCGACCGATATTTCACCGTTGCGCGCACCGCCGACGATTGCCCTTCCAAGCCGCATCCGGCCATGGTGACGGAATGCTGTGACGAAACCGGCATGAATGCCGCTGATGCCATTGTCATCGGCGATGCCATTTTCGATATGCAGATGGCAAAGGCTGCCGGCGCCAAGGCGATCGGCGTTGCCTGGGGCTATGCCAGCGTGGATGAGCTGATCGCCAACGGCGCCGATGCGATCGCCTATCATCCAAACGAGATACTAAGCCATTTTTCCTGAGGTAAGCCTATGCGCGATCTGCTGAACGATCTTTCCGAAGGCCTGAGCCATCCCGATCCGATCCGCCGGGCGCAGATCCAGATGAAGAAGCCGCTGCCGAAGCGTTTCTATACCGACGTCTCGGTTGCCGAATACGAGGGCGGTTTTGCGATCACGCTCGACGGCAAGATGGTGCGCACGCCGGCACGGCTGGTTCTTGCGGTTCCGACCGAGGCGCTGGCGCAGCTTGTCGCCGCCGAATGGCAGGCGCAGGTCGAAGAGATCGATCCCATGACGATGCCCATGACGCGGCTCGTCAACACCGCGCTCGACGGCATTACCGGCAACACGCAGGCGATCCTTGAAGATATCCTGCGCTTTTCCTCGAGCGACCTTATCTGCTATCGCGCCGATGGGCCGGAACTGCTGGTCGAACGCCAGGCCGAGCGCTGGGACCCGATGGTCGACTGGGCGGCAAACGATCTCGGCGCCCGTTTCATCCTCGTCGAAGGCGTGATGCCGCGTGAGCAGCCGCGCGAGGCGACCGCCGCCTTCGCCGTCACGCTCGCCAGATATGACAACCCGATCGCGCTCGCAGCACTGCACACAGTCACCACGCTCACCGGTTCGGCGATCCTGGCTCTCGCCTTCGCCTGTGGCCGGGTGACGATGGAGGAAGCCTGGTCGCTTGCCCATCTCGACGAGGACTGGACGATCGAGCATTGGGGCAGCGACGAAGAAGCCGAGGAGCGGCGGGCCAAGCGCTTTGCCGACTTCAAGGCGGCGACGGATGTTTTTTTCGCCCTAAGCGCCTGAAACATATTGCCTTCCCCGCCATTATGACGAAATCTGCGACTCCAACGGGGTCGTGCGGGATTTTGCGATGAATTGGCTGAGGTCGTGTTTTTGCCGGGCCGCACTCGTCTGTGTCGCGCTTGCGGCCTGCGGCAGCCTCTCGGCGAAAAAGCCGGAGGCACCGGTCTATGATGTGCGCAGCGCCGTCGTTGTCTCCGGGCCGAACATGCCGGCCGAGCTGCTTGGCGGCATCAACGACCGCGTCAATGCCGCGATCAACGCCACGGTGCGTGACACCGTGCTGCCGCGGGTGGTGCTGACGATCCGCGTCGTGTCGATCGAGAAGGGCCTCGGCTTCCAGAAGGACCGCAACGTCGCCAAGATCAGCATCGACGCAGCTTCCGTCGAGGACGGCTCGGTCATCGCGGTCAGCGCCTTCGACGTGACCAGCATCGCCGCCGACCCCAAGCTTGCCGACGAGATCTTGGCCGAGGACGTCGCAGCCAGGATACGCTCGGTTTTCTCACTCAGCGGGCGAAGCCGCTAGCACAAGCGGCGAGGGAGATCGCATGAAGGAAATTCTCGAAGAACTGGAACGGCGCCGCGGCGTCGCCCGCCTCGGCGGCGGTGAGACGCGCATCCTCGCCCAGCACAAGCGTGGCAAGTTGACGGCGCGCGAGCGTATCGACCTCTTCCTCGATGAAGGCTCCTTCGAGGAATTCGACATGTTCGTCGAACATCGCTCCACCGATTTCGGCATGGACAAGAGCCGTGTTGCCGGCGACGGGGTCGTCACCGGCTGGGGCACGGTCAATGGCCGCACGGTGTTCGTCTTCGCCAAGGACTTCACCGTCTTCGGCGGCTCGCTTTCGGAAGCGCATGCCGAGAAGATCATGAAGGTGCAGGACATGGCGCTGAAGAACCGCGCGCCGATCGTCGGCATCTATGATGCCGGCGGCGCCCGCATCCAGGAGGGCGTGGCCGCACTTGGTGGTTACGCCGAAGTGTTCCAGCGCAATGTGCTCGCTTCCGGCGTCATCCCGCAGATCTCCGTCATCATGGGTCCCTGTGCCGGTGGCGACGTCTATTCGCCGGCGATGACCGATTTCATCTTCATGGTGCGTGATACCTCCTACATGTTCGTCACCGGCCCCGATGTGGTGAAAACCGTCACCAACGAGACGGTGACGGCGGAACAACTCGGCGGCGCCGTGGTCCACACTGTGCGCTCTTCGATTGCCGATGGCGCCTATGAGAATGATGTCGAAACGCTGCTGCAGGTGCGCCGGCTGATCGATTTCCTGCCGCTTTCGAACACCGCGCCACTGCCTGAAATCGAATGTTACCAGTCGGTGACAGAGGTCGATATGTCGCTCGATACGCTGGTGCCGGCCAGCGCCAACAAGCCCTATGACATCAAGGAACTGATCCGGAAGGTGGCGGACGAGGGGGATTTCTTTGAGATCCAGGCGAAATTCGCCGGTAATATCGTCTGTGGCTTCGGCCGCGTCGAAGGCTCCACCGTCGGTTTTGTCGCCAACCAGCCGATGGTGCTGGCCGGCGTGCTCGACAGCGACGCGTCGCGCAAGGCGGCGCGCTTCGTTCGCTTCTGCGACTGCTTCAACATTCCGATCGTCACCTTCGTCGACGTGCCGGGTTTCCTGCCGGGGACGGCGCAGGAGTATGGCGGCCTCATCAAGCACGGCGCCAAGCTGCTATTCGCCTATGCGGAGGCGACGGTGCCGAAGCTGACGGTCATCACCCGCAAAGCCTTCGGCGGCGCCTATGACGTGATGGCGTCGAAGCATCTGCGCGGAGATCTCAACTACGCCTGGCCAACAGCGCAGATCGCGGTGATGGGTGCCAAGGGCGCGGTCGAGATCATCTTCCGGAAGGATATCGCCGATCCCGAGAAGATCGCCGCCCACACGAAAATGTACGAGGACCGGTTCCTTTCACCCTTCGTCGCCGCCGAGCGCGGCTATGTCGACGAGGTAATCATGCCGCATTCGACCCGGCGGCGGCTGGCGCGCGGCCTGAAGATGCTGCGCAACAAGGATCTCACCAATCCCTGGAAGAAACACGACAACATCCCGCTTTGAGATTTGGCCGATGAATATATTCGTCCGGTCAGGTGTTTAGCTGCTGTCGAAAATGTGAACGGTTGTCAGCGATCCGTGTGTTCAATCCTTGCCGACGACAGGCTAACGCTCGGCGGTATTCTTTTAATGGAGAGATTTTATGTCAACTTTCGAGCGTCTTTCTGCCTACCGCCCCTATGGGCTGGCCGCTCTCAGGATCATCACCGCACTGCTGTTCATCGAACATGGCACGATGAAGCTTTTCGGCTTCCCGGCCTCGCAGATGTCGGGCTCGCTGCCGCCGCTGATGCTTTTCGCGGCCTTTCTTGAGCTTGTCGGCGGCATCCTCATTCTCGTCGGCCTGCTGACGCGTCCCGTCGCCTTACTGCTCGCCGGCGAAATGGCGGTCGCCTATTTCATGGCGCATGCTCCGAACAGCTTCTTCCCAGCCGTCAATCAGGGCGACGCCGCGATCCTGTTCTGCTTCGTCTTCCTCTACATGTTCTTCTCCGGTCCCGGCGCATTTTCCGTCGATAACCGCAAGGCAGCCTGAGCCGACATAGATTGCGGGGCGTTACGATGCCCCGCAGCGTTTTGGTGATCAAGCGGTGAGCTTGAGACCGGCGATGCCGCCGACGATCAGCACGATGCAGGCAAGACGGGAGACACTTGCCTCATCGCCAAGCAGCCAGATGCCGAAGAGCACGGTTCCGACCGTGCCGATGCCGGTCCAGACCGCATAAGCGGTGCCGATCGGCAGGTGCTTCACCGCCAGGCCGAGCAGCACGATGCTGACCACCATGGATATGACGGTCAGCGCCGTCGGCAGCGGCCGTGTGAAACCATCGGTATATTTAAGGCCGATCGCCCAGCCACATTCGAAAAGACCGGCGACAAAAAGCAGAAACCAGGCCATACGACTCTCCTTGTTCAAGAGCGAGGCCGTCCCCGCGACGGTTGCATCCTCAGGATGCCGCAGTCGTCTGCGATAACCCCTATATGCGTAAGGGAACGGCTCCGTTCAAGGTAGGAATCCGCATGGCCGCTATGCCACCCGTTTCATGCCGGTCGGGATCAGGGCTGCCCACCAGCCTCCGCGGAAAAACTCTTGGCGCGGCGGCAGAGGCGGTCGAAGGTTTCGAGGAAGCGCGAGCGGTCCTTCGGGCTGAAGGCGGCGTTGTAGCCCTTGCTTTCGCCGGTTTCACGCAGATGCGCGCCGAGATCGCGCATGGCGCTCGCCATGCCGATATTGGTCTCGTCGAAGACGCGCCCGGTCGGGCCGCTGACGAAGGCGCCGGTGGCGACACAGCGCACGGCGAGCGGTACATCGGCGGTGACGACGACATCACCGGGGCCGGCGCGCTCGGCAATCCAGTTGTCGGCAGCGTCGAAGGCGTTGGAGACGATGACGTTGTGGATCATCGGATCGCGCGATGGGCGTAGGCCGGAATTGGCGACGAAGGTGACTTCGAGGCCGTGGCGTTCGGCGACCTTCAGCACTTCCGGCTTCACCGGGCAGGCATCGGCATCGACATAAATCATGACAATATCCTTGCCGGCTGGATGGCCAGCTGGCGGACCATATCGATATGGGGAATGCCGTCTTCCAGATATTCCTCCGATGCCACGATGAAGCCGAAGGATTCGTAGAAGCGGCGCAAATGGGCCTGCGCCGACAAGGCAATGTGGTGTGCCGGATAAAGCCGCTCGCAAGCGGAGATCGCTTCGCGCATCAATGCATCGCCGAGGCGCTTGCCGCGATGGGTGGGCGAGACGACGACGCGGCCGATCTTTGACGGATCATGCGGCTCGTGCGGTGTCAGAATCCGCGCCGAAGCCAGGAGTTCGCCGCTCTCCATCAGCCTTAGATGCAAGGCATCGATATCCTTGCCGTCGAGTTCCGGATAGGCACAGTTCTGCTCGACGACGAAGACATCGACGCGCATTTTCAAGAGGTCGTAGAGCTCCCGCGCGAGGAGCTCATCGAAGGTCTTGATGTCGGCCATGCAGGTCGTCGAAGCCATCAGTAAACCACCACGCCGCGGATGCTCTTGCCGGAATGCATCAGCTCGAAGCCTTTGTTGATGTCGTCGAGCGGCATCGTGTGGGTGATCATCGGGTCGATCTGGATCTTGCCCTGCATGTACCAGTCGACGATCTTCGGCACGTCGGTGCGCCCGCGCGCGCCGCCGAAGGCGGTGCCCATCCAGTTGCGGCCGGTGACCAGCTGGAACGGGCGGGTGGAGATCTCCTGGCCGGCGCCGGCAACGCCGATGATGATCGATTTGCCCCAGCCGCGATGGCTGGCTTCGAGCGCCTGGCGCATCACCTTGGTGTTGCCGGTGCAGTCGAACGTATAGTCGGCGCCGCCGATCAGGTCGCCATTGCGCTTCGTCAGGTTGACGAGATAGGGCACGATGTCATCGCCGACCTCTTTCGGATTGACGAAATGCGTCATGCCGAACTTGTCGCCCCATTCCTTGCGGTCGCTGTTGATGTCGACGCCGATGATCATGTCGGCACCGGCAAGCCGCAGGCCCTGCAGCACGTTGAGGCCGATGCCGCCGAGACCGAAGACGATGGCGGTGGCGCCGATCTCGACCTTGGCGGTGTTGATCACCGCGCCGATGCCTGTCGTCACCCCGCAGCCGATGTAGCAG
>NZ_JABDWE010000022.1:0-134616 GCF_019685125.1 Rhizobium sp. NZLR10
GGTGGAAGGGAATGTCGTGGTTGACCACGACCTTCTGGTAGTCGAAATGGTTGGAGACGACGCCGACGATGTCGATCGGCAGCGCGCCGATCTTCCAGCGGTAGAGCAGGTCGTTGAGACAATGGCCGAAGCGCGACACCATCAGCAGCACCTTCATGCGCTTCTCGCTGTCGTGAAACTCGTAATCCATCGAAAAGGGGGCGGCGACCGGTGGAAAATCGGCGCCGATCTCGGTGCCCGAAAGACCCTCTTCGGAAATGAAGCTGACGCGCATGAAGAACTTGCCGGTATCGAGATCGTCGAACTGTGAGCTGTCGATGATGTTGCAGCCCTTGTCGGCCAGATAACTCGAAATCGCCGCCACGATGCCGCGCGTCGACTTGCAGGATACCGTGAGTACGACGTTTTTCATGCTGTCTTTTCCTTCACGAGATCAGGTGCCGAGGATGCGATCACGCCGAGCTTGTCAGCCCGGCGTGTCGGCGGTCTTCGAAGACATCGGTCGGCCGCTCAGATGTCGAGCGTGCTGTCGCGTTCCCACTGGGTGAAATGCGAGCAGTAGGCATTCCATTCCCGATGCTTGAGCTTCAGGTAGGCGGAGGAAAATTCTGCCCCCATCGCCTGCTTCAGGCCCTCGTCGGCATCGTAGGCGCGTAGCGCATCGAGGAGGTTGAGGGGCAGGCGCGGCGCGTCCTTCACCAGATGCCCCTCGGCATACATGTCGATATCGTAGTGGCGGCCGGGGTCTGCCTGACTGCGGATGCCGTTAAGGCCGGCGGCGATGATGATCGCCTGCAGCAGGTAGGGATTAACAGCCCCGTCCGGCAGCCGCAGCTCGAAACGTCCCGGTCCCGGCACGCGCACCATGTGGGTGCGGTTGTTGCCGGTCCAGGTCACGGTGTTCGGCGACCAGGTGGCGCCCGATGTGGTACGCGGCGCGTTGATGCGCTTGTAGGAATTGACCGTCGGATTGGTGACCGCGGCAAGCGCAGAGGCATGTTTCATGATGCCTCCGAGGAACGTCTTACCCTGAGCCGAGAGCCCAAAGGCCATTTCCTTGTCGGCGAAGGCGTTGACCTTGCCATCGATGTCCCAAACCGAGATGTGGGCGTGGCAGCCATTTCCGGTCAGGCCCTTGAAGGGCTTCGGCATGAAGGTGGCGCGAAGGCCATGCTTTTCGGCGACCGACTTGACCATGAACTTGAAGAAGGAGTGCTTGTCTGCGGTCTGAAGCGCGTCGTCATATTCCCAGTTCATCTCGAACTGGCCGTTGGCATCCTCGTGGTCGTTCTGATAGGGCTTCCAGCCGAGCTCGAGCATGTAGTCGCAGATCTCGGCGATGACATCATAGCGACGCATCACGGCCTGCTGATCGTAGCAGGGCTTTTCGGCGGTATCGAACTGGTCCGAAATCACCGAACCATCCGCAGAGATCAGAAAGAACTCGGGCTCCACACCGGTTTTTACCCGCAGCCCTTCTTTCGCAGCCTCAGCAACCAGCCTTTTCAAGAGCACACGTGGTGCCTGTTCGACAGGCTGATCGTCCATCACGCAGTCGGCTGCGACCCATGCGACGTCTTTCTTCCATGGGAGCTGGATGACGGAGGACGCATCGGGAACCGCGAACAGGTCGGGATGGGCCGGCGTCAGATCGAGCCAGGTTGCAAAGCCCGCGAAGCCGGCGCCGTCTTTCTGCATATCGGCAATGGCTTGCGCCGGGACCAGCTTGGCGCGTTGGCCGCCGAACAGGTCGGTGTAGCTGATCATGAAATATTTGATGCCTTTTTCGGAGGCGTATTGCGAGAGGTCCAGTGTCACGTTTGTCCCCTTGTATTGATCTTAGACACTTGATGATGAAGCCGGTCGCATCCTCCCAAACGCGCCCGGCCGGTGTTTTTTTAGAAACCGGTCTTGCCGGGGATCCAGTTGGTGCCGGCGAGCGGCACTTGCGCCATGGCCGATGCCTCGATCGTCAATGCAACGAGGTCTTCCGGCTCGAGGTTATGCAGGTGGTTCTTGCCGCAGGCACGCGCGATCGTCTGCGCCTCGAGCGTCATGACCTTGAGATAGTTGGCAAGGCGGCGACCGGCCGCAATCGGGTCGAGGCGTTTTGCGAGCTCCGGATCCTGGGTGGTGATGCCGGCCGGATCCTTCCCTTCATGCCAGTCGTCATAGGCGCCGGCCGTCGTGCCGAGCTTTTGATATTCCTCTTCCCAGTGCGGATCATTATCGCCGATGGCGACGAGTGCCGCCGTGCCGATGGCGACCGCGTCGGCACCGAGCGCCAGCGCCTTGGCGACGTCGGCGCCGGAACGGATGCCGCCCGAAACGATCAGCTGCACCTTGCGATGCATGCCGAGATCCTGCAGCGCCTGGACGGCCGGACGAATACAGGCGAGTGTCGGCATGCCGACATTCTCGATGAAGACGTCCTGCGTCGCCGCCGTGCCGCCCTGCATACCGTCGAGCACGACGACGTCGGCACCCGCCTTCACGGCAAGGGCGGTGTCGTAATAGGGACGCGCGCCCCCGACCTTGACGTAGATCGGCTTTTCCCAATCGGTGATTTCGCGCAGCTCCATGATCTTGATTTCCAGATCATCGGGGCCGGTCCAGTCGGGATGGCGGCAGGCCGAGCGCTGGTCGATGCCCTTCGGCAGGTTGCGCATATTGGCAACGCGGTCGGAGATCTTCTGGCCGAGCAACATGCCCCCGCCGCCGGGTTTGGCGCCCTGGCCGACTACGACTTCGATGGCATCGGCGCGGCGCAGGTCTTTTGGGTTCATACCGTAGCGGGAGGGCAGATATTGGTAGACCAGCGTCTGCGAATGGCCGCGTTCCTCATCGGTCATGCCACCGTCGCCTGTCGTGGTCGAGGTGCCGGCGATGGTCGCACCGCGACCGAGCGCTTCCTTGGCATTGCCGGACAGCGCGCCGAAGCTCATGCCGGCAATGGTGATCGGCGTCTTGAGCGTGATCGGCTTCTTAGCGAAACGCGAGCCGAGGACGACTGTCGTGTCGCACTTTTCCCGATAACCTTCGAGCGGATAGCGCGAGATCGAGGCGCCGAGAAACAGCAGATCGTCGAAATGCGGAACCTTGCGCTTGGTGCCGGCACCGCGAATGTCATAGATACCGGTCGCCGCGGCGCGGCGGATTTCGGCAAGCGTATAGTCATCGAACGTCGCGGACTTGCGTGGCGGGGTATAAGGATTGTGATAGCTCATGGGTGTCCCTCGCTTCAGTACGCGTCGGCGTTGTCGATGTTGAAATTGTAGAGCTTGCGAGCCGAGCCGTAGCGCTTGAACTCTTCGGGCCTGACGTCAGTCACGCCTGCTTTGTCGAGCAACTCGGCAAGCTTTTCCAGATGCTCCGGCCTCATCTCTTTCTCGATGCAGTCGGAGCCGAGGCTCTTGACCTCGCCGCGGACAAAAAGCTTGGCTTCGTAGAGCGAATCCCCCAACGCATCGCCGGCGTCGCCGAGCACGACGAGATGGCCGGACTGGCCCATGAAGGCCGACATGTGGCCGATGCTGCCGTGAACGACGATGTCGATGCCCTTCATCGAAATGCCGCAGCGCGATGCTGCATTGCCCTTGATGACGAGCAGGCCGCCGCGGCCGGTGGCGCCGGCATACTGGCTGGCGTCGCCCTCGATGACGACGGTGCCGGACATCATGTTTTCGGCAACACCCGGACCGGCCGAACCGTGGACCGTGACCCTGCCGCCGTCATTCATGCCGGCGCAGTAATAACCGACCGATCCTTTGACGGCGACCGTGACGGGGCTGTCGATACCAACGGCAACGGAATGACTGCCGCGCGGGTTGATGACTTCGAATTCAGTGTCGTTGGCACCCTTGGAAAGGGCGTGCAGCGCGCTGTTCAGTTCGCGAAGAGGGGTGTTGGAAAGATCGAATGTCGGCATTGCATCCTCGTTGGTCCGGGAGACGGTTTGAGCCGCTCCTGCATTCAGGCGCCCCTCAGGCGGCCTTGTCGTGATCCCAGAAGTAAACGGTGGCCGGCTCCGGCTCCCAGACACGGGCGTTCTCGATGCCGGGAAGGTTGACCAGCGCGCGGTATTCCGAGCCGAAGGCGACATACTGGTCGGTCTCGGCCATGACGGCGGGCTTGCAGGCGATCGGGTCGCGCACCACCCCGAAGCCGGACTTGGTGCCGACGACGAAGGTGAAGAAGCCGTCAAGATCATCGAGCGCGCCGGTCAGTGCCTGGCCGAGATCCTTGCCCTTGGCCATTTCGGCCGTCAGATAGGCGGCGGCGACTTCGGAATCGTTCTGCGTCTCGAAGGTCATGCCTTCACGAACCAGTTCGCGGCGCAGGTTGTTGTGGTTGGACAGCGAGCCGTTGTGCACCAGGCACTGGTCGGCGCCGGTCGAGAACGGATGGGCGCCGAGCGTGGTGACCGCGGATTCCGTCGCCATGCGGGTATGGCCGATGCCATGGGTGCCGCTCATGGCGCGGACATCGAACCGCTTCACGACATCTTTCGGAAGACCGATTTCCTTGTAAATCTCGACGCTTTCGCCCGATCCCATCAGACGGACCGTCGGGCGGATCTCTTCGAGCGCCTTGCGCACGGTTCCAAGCTTGGAGGCATCAAGCTCGATGACCGCATGTGTGCTCTTGATCGACACCTCGGCTTTGATGCCGGCCTTCGCAAGGTCACCGGCGAGGCCTTCGAAGTCCACGCTGGGATTGGCGGACTGGATGGTAATTTTCGCTTTTCCCTCGGTGGAGCCGCCATAGATTGCGATGCCGGCTGAGTCCGGTCCGCGATCCGTCATGGTGATCAGCATATCCGAGAGCAGATTTCCCAGTTGAGGTTCAAGGCTCTTGTCCTTGAGGAACAATCCAACAATGCCGCACATAGCGTGTGCCTCCGTTCATGGTGAGAAAGGACTAGCAGGACTATTTGTCGACTTCAACTAGGAAGAATAAATTTTTCTTTTAAGGCAATTCAGCTTCTGGAGTTCTGCTGTGGATAGCTGATGATCGAGAGGTATTTGCTCGGCAGTTCCACCAGTTGTTCCGGCCCATGCGGCGCATCGGCATCGAAGAACAGGCTGTCGCCCGGCTGCATCTGGAAAAGCTGATCGCCATGGCGGTAGATGACCTCGCCTTCGAGCATGTAGAGAAATTCCATGCCCTCGTGCTGGAAGGTTGGGAAGGTGTCGGAATCGGCCGTCAGGGTGATGAGATAGGGTTCGACGATGACGCCGCTGGTATTATTGTCGATATGGCCGAGCAGATTATATTGATGGCCGGCGCGCGTGCCGCGCCGTTCGAGCTCGATGCCCTGCCCCGCCTTGACGAAGACGGCATTGCGCGGTTCCTCAAAGCGGCGGAAAAAGGCGGTCATCGGCACGCCCAGCGCCCGCGACAGCGATTGCAGCGTCGTCAGCGACGGCGAGATGTTGCCGTTCTCGATCTTCGACAGCATGCCGAGCGAAATGCCGGTCGCGGCCGCCAGATCGGTGACCGTGATGCCGAGTTTCTTGCGGTAGGCGCGCACCTCATGGCCGATCGCCATTTCGAGGTTGTTTTCCTTCGGCTCGCGAACAGCGTGTGGATCCTGGGAAAAGGGAGCGCGTTCGCTCTGCGCCTGTTCCAGTTGCTTCGCCGCTTCAAGCTTGGATTTCATGCTGCCGCCTTCGCGTTGTTCAGAGGCAACCCTATCGCCCTAGTGAAATTTTCTCAACCGTGAAGAAAACCTATTCGCGCCGCGCCTCACGCGGCGCGATGCCGTAGACTGTGCGGAACATCCGGGAAAAGTGGCTAAGACTGGAAAAGCCGGTGGCGACAGCGATCTCCGAGACGGAAAGCGGGCTCTGCTTCAGCAGGCGATGGGCATGCTGCAGCCTGATCCTATGATACTGATCGAGGAAGCTGGTCTTAAGATGGGCGGAAAAGAGCCGGTCGAGATGGCGGACGGTGACGCCGGCGATGCGCGCCATGGCGGCGCGGTCGAGCGGCATCTCGATCGTCTCCTCCATCCGTTCGAGAACGCTGAGCAGACCGGGATGGTGGACGCCGTAGCGTTCGGCGAGCGACGCGCGCTGGGGGGCGGCGGGCTCGTTGACCTCTGTGTGAAGATACCAGTCGCTGACGCGGCGGGCAAAATCCGGTCCCATGCGCTCGGCGATCAGCACATGCATCATGTCGAGCGGCGCGATACCGCCGCCGCAGGTGATCCGGTTGCCGTCGATCATGAAGCGCGCCTGGCGCGGCGACAGATCGGGAAAAGCCTCGAGAAGGGCGGCCGCATGTTCCCAGTGGATGGTAAAATCGCGGCCGGCCAGCAGTCCGGCCGCGGCCATCAGATAGGGCCCGCCCGAAATGCCGCCGATCCTCACACCTTCGCGCGATAGCTGCCGCAGACAGGCAAGCACGCCGGGATAACGCCAGTCGCGCGGCAAGCCGCCGGCGCAGACGAAGGCCGTGCCGAGGCCGGAACCCCTGGCCGGAAGCGGTTCTGCGGGCACGCTGACGCCCGAGGAGGAGCGCGCCGGCTCCCCGTCCGGCGAAAAGATCGACAGGCGATAGATTTCGCGCCCGGCCAGAAGGTTTGCCGCCCGCAACGGCTCGGTCGCCGAGGCATAGGACATCAGCGCGAATCCGGGGATCAGGATGAAGCCGATCTCCTGGACATTTTTACTATCGGTGGAGGACATGTCTCTTTTCTAACCATTCATGTCCTTATTGCGCAAGTCGATCGTGCTCTTTCTGGCATCATGCAGCGGTTCTTATCGGATTGACCCATGCGCTATTCCGCTCTTTCGATCTTTCTCAACGGCCTTCGCGGCAACAAAAGCTGGGCGCCCGCGTGGCGCGATCCGGCGCCGAAGCCGCATTACGACGTCATCATCGTCGGCGGCGGCGGTCACGGCCTTGCCACCGCCTATTATCTTGCCAAGGAATTCGGCATCACCAATGTCGCCGTCCTTGAAAAGGGGTATCTCGGCTCCGGCAACGTCGGCAGGAACACGACGATCATTCGCTCGAACTACCTGCTGCCCGGCAACAATCCCTTCTACGAACTGTCGATGAAGCTGTGGGAAGGCTTGGAGCAGGACTTCAACTTCAACGCCATGGTCTCGCAGCGCGGCGTCCTCAACCTCTTCCATTCCGACGCGCAGCGGGATGCCTATACGCGCCGCGGCAACGCCATGCGGCTGCACGGCGTCGATGCCGAGCTTCTCGACCGACAGGCGGTGCGCAAAAAACTGCCCTTCCTCGATTTCGACAATGCCCGTTTCCCGCTGATGGGCGCTTTGTACCAACCGCGCGGCGGCACGGTACGCCACGATGCGGTCGCCTGGGGTTATGCGCGCGGCGCCGACAGCCGCGGCGTCGATATTATCACCCAGTGCGAGGTGACCGGCATCCGCAGCGAAAACGGTAAGGTTACCGGCGTCGAGACCAGCAGGGGCTTCATCGGCTGCGGCAAGTTGGCGCTGGCGGCGGCCGGCAATTCCACCGTCGTCGCCGACATGGCCGGCCTTCGCCTGCCGATCGAAAGCCATGTGCTGCAGGCCTTCGTCTCCGAAGGGCTGAAACCCTTCATAGACAATGTCGTCACCTTCGGCGCCGGCCATTTCTACGTCTCCCAGTCGGACAAGGGCGGGCTCGTCTTCGGCGGCGATATCGACGGTTATAATTCCTATGCCCAGCGCGGCAATCTGGCCTCGGTCGAGCATGTCGCCGAAGCCGGGCTGGCGATGATCCCTTCCCTGTCGCGGGTGCGTTACCTGCGCTCATGGGGCGGGGTGATGGACATGAGCATGGATGGCTCGCCGATCATCGACCGCACCCATATCGACAATCTCTATCTCAATGCCGGCTGGTGTTACGGCGGCTTCAAGGCGACGCCCGCCTCCGGCTTCTGCTACGCCCATCTGATCGCCCGCAACACGCCGCATCAGACGGCCCGCGCCTTCCGGCTCGACCGGTTCGCCCGCGGCTATCCGATCGACGAAAAGGGCGTCGGCGCCCAGCCCAATCTGCACTGAGGACATTTGACGATGGCAAGCCTGATTTCATGTCCCCATTGCGGCGCCCGGCCCAAGGAGGAATTCTCGATCCGCGGCGATGCCGGCCTTATCAGACCGGCGCCGGATGCCGGCGTGGAGGCCTGGTTCGACTATGTCTATCTGCGCGACAATCCGCGTGGCAGCCACAGCGAATACTGGCACCATTCCTCTGGATGCCGCCGCTGGCTGATCGTCGAACGTGATACCGTCACCCATGTGGTTCATGGCGTCAGGGATGCCGCGCTTTCGAAGCTTGGCGGGGACCTGGCATGACGAGCTTCCGTCTTTCCTCCGGCGGGCGCATCGACCGCGCCACGACACTCGGCTTCACTTTCGACGGCAAGGCGCTCGCAGGCCATCCGGGTGATACGCTCGCCTCGGCGCTGCTTGCCAACGGCATCCAACTCGTCGGCCGCAGTTTCAAATACCACCGCCCGCGCGGTATCCTGACGGCCGGGGCTGCCGAACCGAACGCGCTGGTCACGACAGGCAGCGGCGGCCGAACCGAGCCCAATACGCGCGCGACGATGATCGAGCTTCACCAGGGGCTGGCGGCCAAGAGCCAGAACCGCTGGCCCTCGCTCGGTTTCGATGTCGGCGCCGTCAACGGGCTGCTCTCGCCCTTCCTCAGCGCCGGCTTCTACTACAAGACCTTCATGTGGCCGGCGGCGCTGTGGGAAAAGCTCTACGAGCCGGTGATCCGCAAAGCGGCGGGCCTCGGCAGAGCCTCCTATGAGGCCGATCCCGATGCCTACGAGAAATGCTGGGCGCATTGCGATCTGCTGGTGATCGGCGCCGGTGCTGCCGGCCTTGCCGCGGCACTCACCGCCGGCCGCGCCGGCGCCCGCGTCATCCTCGCCGACGAAGGGCCCGAACTCGGCGGCAGCCTGCTTTCCGATAGCGGCACGATCGAGGGCAAGCCGGCAGACATGCTTCTCGGCGAGCTGCTGGCAGAGCTGGAAGGGCTTTCGAATGTGCGCCGCCTGCCGCGCATGACCGTGTTCGGCTGGTACGACGATAATGTTTTCGGCGCCGTCGAACGGGTGCAGAAGCATGTGGCGATGCCCGATCCGGACCGTCCGGTCGAACGCTTGTGGCGCATCGTCGCCCGCCAGGCGATCCTGGCGACAGGCGCCGAGGAGCGGCCCCTGGTCTTCGGCGGCAACGATATTCCCGGCGTGATGATGGCCGGCGCCATGCGCAGCTATCTCAACCGGCAGGCAGTGGCCCCAGGCAAAAGCACGGTAATCTTCACCACCGACGATTCTGGTTACCGCACCGCCGCCGACCTTGAAGCCGCCGGCCTTCAGGTCGCGGCGATCGTCGACAGCCGCGCCGATGCGGGCAAGGGCTGGCAGGGCCGCGCCGAGGTGCTGAAGGGCGCCCGGGTGATCGACGCGTTTGGTGGCCAGCGCCTCAACGGCGTCAGCGTCGAAACCGCAAACGGCACCCGCCGCATCGACGCCGATGCGCTTGCCATGTCGGGCGGCTGGAGCCCGATCATCCATCTTGCCTGCCATCGCGGCGGCAAGCCGCAATGGTCGGACGAGACCGCGGCGTTTCTGGCGCCGGCCGGACAGGACGGTCTTGCCGTTGCCGGCTCGGCTGCCGGTCTTGCCGAAACCGCGGCCTGCCTCGGTGATGGCGCCGCAAAGGCAGCTGCCGCGTTGAAGGCGATTGGCTTCACAGCGGCGGAACCGGCCTTTGCCGTAGCTTCCGAGACGGTTGCCCCGGCAAAGCCGCTCTGGTCGGTCAAGGGTTCGAAGGGCAAGGCTTTCGTCGATTATCAGAACGACGTGCATCTCAAGGATCTCGGCCTTGCCGTGCGCGAAGGCTACGGCCATGTCGAGCTCGCCAAGCGTTATACGACGAGCGGCATGGCGACCGACCAGGGCAAGCTTTCCCACATCAACGCCATCGGCATCCTGGCCGAGGCGCGCGGCGTGTCGCCGGCCGAGGTGGGAACGACAACCTTCCGGCCCTTCTATACGCCGGTCTCCTTCGGTGCTTTGACCGGGACATCGCGCGGCAAACATTTCCAGCCGGGGCGCAAATCGCCGCTGCATGGCTGGGCTGAGAAGAACGGCGCGGTCTTCGTCGAAACCGGCCTCTGGTACCGTTCCTCCTGGTTCCCGCGCGCCGGCGAAACGACATGGCGCGACAGCGTCGATCGCGAAGTGCTGAACATCCGGAGGAATGCCGGCCTCTGCGACGTCTCGACCCTCGGCAAGATCGAAATCTTCGGCCGCGATGCCGCGGCCTTCCTCGACCGCATCTATTGCAACGGCTTCGCCAAGCTTGCCGTCGGCAAGGCGCGTTATGGCATCATGCTACGCGAGGACGGCTTCATCTATGACGACGGCACCACCAGCCGCTTCAGCGACGAGCATTTCTTCATGACGACGACGACGGCGCTTGCCGCCGGCGTGCTCACCCATCTCGAATTTTGCGCCCAGACGCTATGGCCGGAACTCGACGTCTGCTTCGCCTCGTCGACCGATCAATGGGCGCAGATGGCCGTTGCCGGGCCGAAGTCGCGCGCCATCCTTTCGGAGATCGTCGACGAGGATCTATCGGATGCGGCCTTCCCGTTCATGAGCGCCCGAAAGGTTTCGCTGTTCGGCGGCCGCCTCGAAGGCCGGCTCTTCCGCATCTCCTTCTCGGGCGAACTCGCCTACGAGCTTGCGGTGCCGGCCGGTTACGGCGAGGACGTTGCCGACGCGATCATGGCGGCGGGCGAGAAACACGGCATCTGCGCCTATGGCACCGAAGCGCTCGGCGTTCTGCGCATCGAGAAAGGCCATGTCACCCATGCCGAGATCAACGGCACGGTCACACCAGGCGATCTTGGCTTCGGCCGCATGGTGTCATCGACCAAGCCGGATTTCATCGGCAAGGCGATGCTCGCCCGCGAAGGCCTGCAGGACCCGGAACGGCCGCGCCTCGTCGGCGTCAAGCCGCTCAATCCGGCAAGCGGCTTTCGCACCGGCTCGCATATCCTTGTCGAGGCTGATGCAGCGACGCTCGAAAACGACCAGGGCTACGTCACATCAAGCGCATTCTCGCCGACGCTCGGCCATACGATCGGCCTGGCTCTGGTCAGGCGCGGGCCGGAGCGCATCGGTGAAAAGGTGACGGTCTGGAACGGCCTGCGCAACGAATATACCGATGCGGTGCTCTGCCATCCTGTCTTCGTCGATCCTGAAAACGAGAAGCTCCATGCTTGATCTTCCTCAGCACAGACCGGTTCTCGCCGGGGCAGCATATGTCGGTATCTCAGCGGCAGACATCCGGCTGGAAGCCTTGCCGGAAGGCCATCTGCTACACGTACTGGGCACGATCGAGCCGGCGGCACTTGCCGCCGAACTGGTCAAAGCCGGCTTTGCAAACAGTTCGATCCGCAAGGCCGGCTTCCGGCAATGGTTCGTCGCCGGCGACGAGCCGCTTACGCCCGCCGGTCTCGATACTCTTACGGCAGCGCTTGCCGGAAAAGCCTTCGTCATGGACCAAAGCCACGGACGTGTCCGCATCGGCGTTTCCGGCCGGTCTTCGCGGCTGCTTCTTGCAAAGGGCACCGCCGTCGATCTCGATCCTGCCATCTTCCCGGAAGGTCGTTCGGCGATGGCGATGGTCGGTCATCTCTCGGTGCAGATCGCCCGCACCGGCGATGACAGCTTCGAGCTGACGGTTCTGCGCAGCTTCGCCGAAAGTCTCTGGGACGAACTCACCCATATGGCGGCGAGTGCCGAAAAGGATGGCGGCGTATAAGGGCCGTCCTTCCCGCCAATACCGAGCGCATTGCATCTCTCTCCAGATGTCCGCGCAGCCCTGACCGCCGGCAGATTGACATGGCAATACCGGGTTCTTATGTTACATGTAACGCGGCAATGGAGTTCGTCATGGCAACGCCGGTCAACGAAAGAGTTCAAAAGCGCCGCGAGGCTTTGCGGGCCGCTGGACTGCGTCCCGTGCAAATATGGGTTCCGGATACCCGTCGCCCTGGTTTTGCCGACGAATGCCATCGTCAGTCCGTTCAGACAGCTCTTGCCGATGCAGGCGATCGCGATTTGCAGGATTTCCTCGATGCCGCTCTCGCCGACATGGACCATGATGGTGAAGCGTGAGGCGCGGTGACATCGTAACCGTTGCCATCACCGGCGATTTCGGCAAACCGCGTCCGGCGCTCATCATCCAGGCGGATCAGTTTGACGCAACCGGCACGGTTACCGTGCTGCCGATTTCCGGCACCCTCATCGACGCGCCGCTCATTCGGCCGACAATCGAGCCGACAGCGCTCAGCGGTTTGCGCAAAGCCTCGCAGGTGAAGGTGGACAAAAGCATGTCGGTGAAACGGGAACGAATTGGGCCGATAATCGGTCGCCTGGAAGACGATGCTCTCTTGGCAGTCACAAGATCGCTCGCCGTGTTTTTGGGTATCGCCTAACCGTAAATCCTAACTCGCTTTCCACCAGGCGGCGTCCGCCGATGGACTTCAAGCCGTTTCCCGCGCGGCGGCACCTATCCATTCGGGGCGTTCTGCGCCTTGCAGCTCTTCGATCGCATCGGCGGCAAAGCTCGGCACGACACCGGTCCACAGCAATGCGCCGTCGGGATTGGAATGGCCGTCGCCCTCGAGCTTGTAGATGCTCTCGACGATATATTGGCCGTCATTGTTCAGGCCCTTGATCTCGGAAATCTCGATCACCCGGCGTCTCCCGGTGCGCTTGAAACGGGCGATCTGCACGACGACGTCGACCGCCGAGGCGATCTGGGCGCGCAGCGGCCGGAGCGGCATGTCGATATCCGACATCAGCGCCAGCGTCTCCAGCCGGTGCAGGGAGTCGTAGGGCGTGTTCGCGTGAACCGTCGAAAGGCTGCCGCTATGGCCTGATGTCATCGCCTGGATCATATCCAGCGCCTCGCCGCCGCGGCACTCGCCGACGATGACGCGGTCGGGCCGCATGCGCAGCGATGAGCGGAACAGGTCGCGGATGCTGGCGCCGCCGCGGCCGAAACGGTCGGGCTTGGTGACTTCGAGATAGACGACGTGTTCCTTGCGGATCTGCAATTCGGACGTGTCTTCGATGACGATGATGCGCTCGTGGTCGGCAAAGGCCTCCGACAGCGCGTTCAGCATCGTCGTTTTGCCGGTGCCGGTGCCGCCGGAAATGATGACGTTCTTCTGCAGCCCGACGGCCGCCTGCAGCAGCGATAGCGACCCCTCGGTCAGGCTGCCCTGGGTGACGAGGTCGCGGATGCTGCGATGTTCTTTCAAAAAGCGGCGAATGGAGATGCAGAGCCCGGTGCGGGACGCGGGCGGCTGAATCATCTGCACGCGCGAGCCATCCGGCAAACGCGCTTCGACGCTCGGCTCCTCCGGCGTCAGTCGCTTGCCGGAGAATTGCGCGATGCTGCGCGCAGCCGATTCCAGGTCCTCGCGGCTGGCAAAACGCGTATCGGCGCGTTCGAGCTTGCCGCGCCTTTCGACGAAGATGTTGGATGTCCCATTGATCAGGATTTCGGAAACGCTCGGATCATCGAGCAGGAAGCGGATCGGGCCCAAGAGCTTGTCCAGTGCCCGGGTCAGGACCTGGAAGGTCGCCTGTTCGGCGGCGTCGTCGGAAACGGCCTTCATCAGAGCGGCATCCCCACAAGAACCGTGCTCATGCCGAACAATGTCGCCATCATCTGGACCGCGGTCGGAAAGAACATCATCAGTGGAATGAGGACCAATGCAAGTATCAAGATGCTGCTCATCGTTTCCATCGTTTTCTCTCCGGATCGACTAGCGGATCATACCCGCCATTGCAGGAAAGCTTAATCCAGATCGTCAAGCAACGCCATGGCCGCGTCGCGCTGAGACAGCCCAGATGACCCCTGCAGGCGCCTTCTTCTATCACCTTGAAAGAATTGACCAATTATGGAGCAGTAGACAAGTCGCCACAAGATCGTCGCAGACTTCCCTTCTTGAGGTAAAACTGCAGCGTATTCAATCGGTTAGTTGCGAAATCCCGGCGTCAACTCCGTTTTCCCACGCCATGCCTCCAAGGCAATTGGAACCCTTCGTTTCGTTTGCTTGACGGAGGGCTGGCCTTGGGCGCACTCTTGGGTCTTAATGGTGTTGCTCAACAAGCGTTGGCCGCCGGGGAAGAAAAGCTGAAGCAGAACATATCATTGGAACGAGCAACGTGCTCGTTCGGATCGATACCGTATGCTTGGTAATCTTCTCTCAGGTCTTCGATCCGAAACAACCCTAGGAACGAGGAATACGCAGATGTTTGGAAAACTCAAGACACTCGCAATTGCACTTCACCAGGACGAGCGCGGCGACATGGCCCAGATCGTTCTCGCCGTCGCCCTGATCGTCATTCCGCTGATGCTGATCCTGCTCGCATTCGGCAAACAGATCGGCGAATGGTTCAACGAAAAGAACACGGCGCTCTCGGATGCCGAGAGAATTCCCGAGCCGGGTCAATAAGTGGGCCGGGATCATGGATACGACCTATGATCTGACCCTGATGCCTGCGGCGGCGGCTCTTGCCGTCGCCTGCGCCACGACCGCGGCGGTGCTCGATCACCGCCAGGGTCACATCCCGAACGCCGTGACCTATCCCTGCTTGCTTGCCGGCTTCATGCTGGCGGCAGTCAGCGGCGGTCTGGCCGGGATCGGCCTTGCCTTCGCCGGCCTCATTGCGGCCGGCATGATCTTCATCATCGCCTTCGCAGCCGGAAGCTGCGGCGGCGGCGATGTCAAGCTGATGGCGGCGCTCGGCGCCATTCTCGGCCTCTGGCCGGCCATCGACGTGACGCTTGCATCGCTGATGGTCGGCGGCGTGATCGCCGTCTTCTCGATGGCGCGGCGTGTTCAGTGGAGCGTGCTGGCCAGGACCGTCGGATTGTTCGCCCTGCTTCTGCCTGCCGGTTTCCGCGATGCCGCTTCGGTGCTGAAGCCACGCGAGACACATCATACCGTCCGCTTCGGCGTTGCTGCCGCTCTCGGACTTCTCTGGTGCCTTTTCATGCCTGATTTCACCCCTCTTTCACTCGTGAGGTAACGGCAATGCGCGCTGAACTCGAACGCCCCATCTTCGACGGTGCCTTCTGGAGTTCGATCCTGCACTCACGGACCTTCTGGATCCCTGAGGATCACGGCGCGCTCTTCGGGACCTTTGCGATTGCGATGATTTTGCTTGCCTCGATGCTGCTGCTGCCGCGGCTTTCCGCCCGCCGGCGCCGGATATCGGAGCTGCACGGCGATATCTCCGGCAGCACGACGATGATGGATTTCGTGCTCGTCACCCCGGTCTTCGTCTTCTTCATGTTCGTGGTGTTCCAATTCGCGATCCTGGCCAAAAACCACCTCTTCACCCATTATGCCGCTTATGCGGCGGCCCGCAGTGCCCGGGTCTATTTCTGCCCGGCCCTGCCGATCACCCTCCGGAGCTTCATCGACGCCAAGACCTGCGATGACGACGCTGCCCCGGGGAAGGCCGATCTTGCCGCCCGCCTGGCATTGATCCCGGCCGCCCCCTACGACCAGCTGAAATGTGTCGGCGCCTGTCAGCCGCCGGAAGAGGCGCTGAAAAGCCTTGCCGATGCCTCCGGCCTTTCGAAGAACTGGCGCGCAATGCGCAACCAGGCTCGCTACATGTTCGACCCGCAGAACGTCACGGTGACCGTCGACCGCGCGCCTATGGCGCTCTATGCCGCCATCAACCGCTCGCCGCATGTGCCGGTGACCGCCAGGGTCGAAGCGCGCTTCCTGCTGCTCGAATATGCCGGCTGGGTCTTTGCCCGCGGCCAGAGGAAAGACGGCCGCTACTACACGATCTCGACGGCGGAGGTGAACCTGCTATGACGCCGACCCTGATCAAACGCCTGCACCGCGACGAACGCGGCTTCCTGTCGCCGATCATCCTCTACATGACGATCGCGCTCGCCCTGATGATCGTATGGATCCTGAATACGGGACAGTTGATCTACGACAAGCAGCGCACCCAGGACACGGCAGACGCTGCCGCTATGGTCCATGCCGACTGGGAAGCGCGCTATCTCAACATCATGGCGATGAACAACGTCGCCTCCTCGCAGGCAACCGTGGTCATGGCGACCTCGGTCGCCTTCCAGCTCACCTCGGCGGAACTGGCGCTGCGCTCGGGCGTCATTTTGGCGAAACTCGCCGAATACTCTTTCACGGACGGCTTCGGACCGGCGTCGCTTCTGCCGCCGCTTCCGCCGATGCCCTATTGCCCCGGCTGGGAAAAGGTCCCGATCGTCGGCGGCATCATCTACGGCGCTTGCCTGGCTTTCCAGGGGTTCCGGGCGACGGAGGCCAGTCTTGCGATTGCATACACGGTAAAAGCACAGATCGATTATGATCCCTGGGGCCTGATCGTGAAGTCTAGCGACATCATCGACGCGATGAACGACCTCAATGACTACCTGGTCGAGAGCTTTCCGCAGCGGGTCGGCAATGAGGCCCTGCATCTGGTGCGCCTGAACAAGTCGGATCATGTCGTCTTCCATCCGCCGTGCGTATCCTGCGACCAGGCCGGAGAAGGTGCGGGCGGTAACCTGCCGGTCGATCGCGATGGCATCAATCCCGCCTCGGCCTATGCTGAAATGTGCCTTGCGATGAGCAGGGGTACGGAGGGACAGGACCCGTTTCTGATGCGTGGCGAGTATGCCAACCGCGGCTTCCCCAACGGCAAGGGCCCGCTGACCGCGGGCGGAGTCGACGGCAGCCATATTCGCGACTTTGTCAACCACAAGAGTGGCATCGACAATGCACTGGTGAACTTCTACATCTTTTACGAAGCCTTCGGCCCGGCCTACCTGAGCAAGGTCCCGTTCAAGGCAATCGTCGAACAATTCGCCGGTGATCTCAGCTGGCTGGAAGAAGCAGCCCTCGATGTCAGCTTCTGGCTGGCGGACAAGGTCTTCGGTGTCGGGTTCGGCATCGTGAACCCCTTCCAGCTGCCGATCGACGTGCCGCCGCGCTATTCGGACTCACAGACAAAAGATGAGAACGATTTCACCCGCAAGTTCGACATGATCTGGAACCAGGTCTGCGGCCCGGCGGGTGGCGCGATCTCCGTGGCGGGTGTTGACCTGCCGGTCATCTCCTTCCCCAAGCCTTACTGGCTGAAGGGACGCATACCCTTCAACTTCACGCCGTTTGGCGGCGAACAACTCGACGACTACCAGACACTGGCGATCGTTTCACGCGCGCCGCGCGCCCGGCTGCAGATCCGCATCTTCAAGGACAAGACGGCATCCGCCTATGCCTTGGCGCAGAGCTGGGTCCACAACTATACGGCCTTCGATCTCTACACCCAGGACTGGCTGGCATCGCTTGCGCCTGCCACGCTTGCCGACGATACCGGCGAGGTTTCGAACACCATCAAGCAGAGCCCGGCCGCCGATAGTTTCACCGGCCTGACCCGCGTCTTCGACAAGGGAGGAGCCAATGCCTGGGCTGCCGTCAACACACACTGAACATGCCGGCGGCGCGCCGGCCGGCGGCCTGCTGATGCGGCTGCATCGCGACAGGCGCGGCCTGGCCTCGATCGAATTCGTGCTCGCAGCACCGGTCATCCTGCTGATCGTGATCTTCATGATCCACGCAAACCGGATTTCCACCAAGAAGGTGGGAACCATGCTTGCCATGCGCAACGCCGCTTTCGCCGAGGCGAATGGGCTGGACTGCACGTCGGATTTCTCCAACGTCTTTCCAATCCCGTCCCTGCCGGCGCTGCCCGGAAGTGACGCCATGAGCTGCTCGCGCACGCCCTCGCATGAAGGCGACGGCGACCCTCAGCGCACCTTTGTCTGGGACGACGTCCAGAACACGCTGAAGAGCGACGGTCGCGATTTCGGCGATATGGTCGGCGACCTCGCCAATGAGAAGCCGCAGCTGGTCACCGCGACGGCCGACCGGGTCTACAAGTTCAGGGATTCCGACGACCTCGATACGATCAGGAGCATCCGCTGGAAGGATGCGTTCACGGTGGACGACGCAACGCTGTTTGCCTCGCACAACAACAATACGACGCGCCGAGGCTATGACCCGACACTGCGCCGGGAAATCCGCGATGTGGCCGACGATTCCGGCGATCTCTTCGACGGCGTCTTTCCGGGAGCGAAATAGGATGAGACAGGGAGCGCGCATCTCCATCCGTTTCGCCGGTCATCTCACTGGTTTGGCGCTCGTCATCGGGCTCGCTGCCATGGTCGTGGCCAAACCAGGCCATGCGGAGGTCTACAAGGATTTCCGGGCGACGCTGAATTCGATGCTGGCCGGCATTCTCGGCGCACCGGAACGCTCGCCGCGCGATCTGGTCATCAACGGCCAGCCGCTTGAATTCACCCCCTACCAGAGCGATCACAGCATTTCCGATATCACCGACGAATGGCTGCGGGTGCTGGCCGCCGATACCCGGCCTGCCCTGCCGAAAAGCAACGACAAGCAAGAACTGACCGCGGTCATTGCCGCCAACATGCTGATCGTCCCGAAGACCAGCCGCATCCGCGACGATCTCGCCGTGGTGGTTCGGTTCTTCGACGGCGACGGCGAGGCAGCCCTCGATTATCTCAGACGGCAGGACCCGGCAAATCCCTCGGCGAGAGCACCGATCCCCGGCGTCTCGATCATGATCCGCCGGCCCGCCGATGCGCCGGTGACAGAGGTGCTGATGAGCCGCTTCGAGGACGTCGCTTCGTCCCTGCCGGCCTTCGCGGCTTCGGCCGATGTCAGCAAGCTGCCGCCGTCGCTGCGTCCGCCGGCCGGCGTCGAGGTGCTGAGCGATATCGGCGACCGCGACAAGGGCCACACGTCGCGCACGGTCGTGTCGAAAGGCCGGCTATCGGCCGTACGCTGGGCCGATGCGCGCGCCGAGCTGCTGGCCCGCGACGGCTTCACCATCGAGGCGCCGCCGGCTGAGCGTGGCGGGGTCACTGCCCTTTATGGCCGGCGCGGCAGCGTCGAGGCCAATGTTCTCTACACCAGCAGCAAGACCGACGGCCGGACCGTCGAGGTCATTCAAATCAGGCAACCCTTCCTCGAAGGAACAACACCATGAACTGGAAGCTCATCGCGGCTGTCATCGTCGGGCTCATCACCGGCGTTCTGCTCTACTTCTGGACCGAGAGCGTCAAGAACGAGCAGGTAGCCTATGCCTTCATGCGGCTCCAGCCCGACAGAAAGGTGACGCGAGGTCAGGCGATCACGCCCGACATGCTCGCCGAACCGGTGATGCTGCCGGAAAGCTTCGGGGCGCTCGCCAAGCTCGCGGTTCCCGCGGCTAGCGCTTACCAGGAATGGCTGAAGGACAGGACGGCCGCCGCCGATATTCCGGCCGGCTCGGTGCTGCTGTTCCAGTATTTCGACGATAATGACGGCGGACGCCTGACGACGATGATCGCGCCCGGCAAGCGGGCGCTCACCCTTCCCGTCAATGCGGCCGCAGCCGTCGGCCACTTCGTCGAGCCGGGCAGCTATGTCGATATCCTCGGCACGGTCGACGAACCGGTCGAACCCGTAGCGCCTGCCGCTGCACCCCAGCCGGGAACCCCCGGCCAGGCGCCTGCCGCGCCCGGACAGGCCCCGACTGTGGCCGGACAGCCGCAGGCTCCGGCCCAGCCGCAGTCGCCGGCCGAGCAGATGCTGAAGAACTATCTCACCCAATATCCAGGCGCCGACGAGAATGACGTCAACGCCTACCGCAAACAGGCGCAAGACTATAAACTCGGCATGAGCTCGCGCACCCGCGTCGTCACCCGCACCTTCCTGCAGAATGTCAAAGTGCTGGCCGTCGGCGCGGCGACGACGGCGGAAGGTGCCATTACCAAGGCCAACAGCACGTACAATAACGTGACCGTCGAAGTGACACCGTCGGAAGCCGAAATGCTGATTTTTGCCATGGGCCAATCGAACGGCAGTCTGAACCTCGTGCTGCGCAATCCCGCTGACAATACCGTCGAGGAACTGCCGAGCATCAACTGGACGCGTATGTGACCGTCGCGGAGGAGTGAGCCATGCTGTTGAAGATTTCCTATGAGGATGGCAGCGGCCGGGAGGTGATCCCGCTTTCTTCGAATGAGACCTATTTCGTCGGCGAAAGCAGCACGCTGACGCTGCCGGCCGGCGCCGGGGTCGTGCGGCTTCGCGGCAGCCACGTCTCTTCGCCGCAATTCGTGCTGCGCAAGTCCGGTCAGGGCTGGTCGGTGCAGCATCACGGCCGCAATCCGACGCGTGTCGACGACCAGCCGCTTCGGGCCGGCACGCCGGTTGCGATCTCGGCCGGCATGTCGATCTGGGTGCCGAACGTCACGATCGAACTCGTCGAGCCGACCGCGGCCGCCGAAGTCGTGACGCAGTTTCCGGACCAGGAGCGGGTGCTGGCGCTGCAGATGGAAGTCCATGAGCGATTGCTAAAAGACACGCAATATGACCGGCTGGTGAAATCCTCCGATTTCGGCCGCGAGGACACGCGAAACCGCATCCGCGAACGGCTCGACATGTTCATCAAGGAGGCGCTCGACAGTGCGCCGCAGGATCTGGTCATCCTCGTCATCAAGAACGCCGTCTATCGGTGGCTGGCAAAACGCATTGCCCGCACCGGGCGGCGCGATGCTTCGTCGAATGCCGCAAGCCTATCGCGCGAGGAGCAGGACAATCGCCGGCTGTTCGACGTCGGCAAGGCGCTGATCTCGGCGCTGCAGCTGAAGCTGAATTTCGAATCCACCCGCGCCGACTTCGCCCAGCTCGACACGCGGTTCAGCGCCGCCTTCCAGTCCCGCCAGGCCCTCTTCAACGCCGGCGACCGCTACGAGATCGCCCATATGCATCTGCGCTCCAATATCGAGGAGCTGATGTACCGCTGGGGGACGATCTCGGAGCTGATGGATCTCGACGTCATCTCGGAAATCATGGTGACGCGTTATGACGAGATCTATGTCGAAAAATTCGGCCTGCTGGAACGGTATCCCTTCGCCTTTGCCAATGAGCGGCAGTTGATGAAGGTGATCGAGCGCATCGCCGTCGATTCCAACCGCTCGATCAACGAGAGCGAGGCGATGGCCGACTTCCGCATGCCGGATGGATCGCGCGTCAACGCCGTGATCCCGCCGCTGGCGGTCAAGGGCGCCTGCCTGACCATCCGCAAGTTCGGCGGCAAGTCGCGTCTCGATATCAGCAAGCTGGTTACCGCCGGCGCGCTCAGCGAGCCGATGCGCGCCTTTCTTGAGGCGGCCGTCCGCTCGCGCAAGAACATCGTCGTCTCCGGCGGCACCGGCTCCGGCAAGACGACGCTGTTGAACAGCCTGTCGCAGTTCATCCCGATCGGCGAACGCGTCGTTGCCGTCGAGGACACGTCGGAACTGCAGCTCGACGGCATCCATGTGGTCTATCTGCAATCGCGGCCGAAGACGGCGGAATCCGAAACCAGCGTTACCATCCGCGACCTGGTGCGCAACGCGCTGCGCATGCGCCCCGACCGCATCATCGTCGGCGAGTGCCGGGGTGCCGAGGCGATCGACATGCTGCAGGCGATGAACACCGGCCATGCCGGCTCGATGACGACGGCGCATGCCAATACGCCGCAGGACATGATGACCCGGCTTGAGGTGATGGTGCTGCAGGGTCAGAGCTCGCTGCCGGTCATGGCGATCCGCCAGCAGATCGTCGCCGCCGTCGAACTCGTCGTCCAGCTCAACCGTCTGGCGAATGGCCGGCGTGCGGTGACCGAGATTTCCGAGGTGATCGGCATCGATCCGGATACCGGTCTGGTCATCGTCGAGCCGATCTTCCATCTGGTCGGCCGCGCCGGCGGCCAGGCGGTGCATGCCTTTACAGGCTACCTGCCGAGCTTCGTCGCCGAACTCGTCGAGTTCGGGGAAGACGGCGAAATCGAAAAACTCGATATGTTCGTTTAGAGCGGTTCAGGTTTTGCGGAAGCGCAGAACCGCTCTAAGCTTTTGTTTTTACGCAATTCCCGGCAAAAGGGCTTTGCGGTTTGCCTGGGAAAACCGCTTCGCACTTTTCCTGGAATTGCTCTGAGGGGGAAGCAATGTATATCAGCATTCTGCAGATTTTTACGGTCGCCCTTGGCGCGGTGACGGCGGGGCTGCTCGTCTGGGGCGCGCCGGTGCACTGGCCGGCGCCGCTGCTGCGCGCCACCGAACGTGATATTGCGCTGGCCAGCGAGGCAGCACAGGTCTTTGGGCGTGATGCCGTTCCGCCGTATACGATGATCCTTGCCTACGCCATCACGGCGATCGTCGTCTTCATCGTCGTCTCGCTGATCTTCGGGCCGATCTTCGGCGTGGTCGTTGCCATCCCGGTCGCCTTGTTCCTGCCCAAGGCGGTGATCCGCCACTTCCTGCACCGGCGCTGGCTGCAGATCGAATCGCAGCTTCCCTATGCCGTCGACCAGATCGTCTCGGCGGTGCGCACCGGCAAGCCGCTCGCCGTCGCCGTCAATGCGGTGGCCGATACCGGCCAGATGCCGGCCTCGCGCGAATTCGAGCGCATCGCCCGCGAACAGAAGCTCGGCATTGGCCTGGTCGAGGCGCTCGACCGCCACGCCCGCACCGTGCCGAGCCTGCACTTCAAGATGGTCGATGCGGCCCTCGGTCTGTTTGCCCGCCAGGGCGGCGATATTTCCGAGCCGCTGACCGAAATGTCGAAATCCTTCAAGGAAATCTGGAAGCTCGATCAGAAGATCACCACCTCGTCGTCGCAGGCGCGCATGAATTTCCGCGTCGTCAACGGCGGCGCGCTGTTCATGATCCTGATGATCTTCTTCGGGCAGCCTGAATTGATCGACAAGGTGTTCGGCAACGCCATCGGCATCGTCATCGCGATCGTCGGCGCCATTCTCTATGCCACCGGCTTCTTCTGGATGCGCTCGATGATGAAGGTGTCGGTCTGATGTCTCAAATTCCTCTCGCCCCGATTGCGGTGGTTTTTGCCGGCATTACCGCGGCCCTCTTCGTCTGGTGGATCGGCGATCTGCTCGGCAGCATCCAGGTGGTGCGCCGATCCCGCGGCGGCGATGGCCCGCCGCCGAATATCGTCGACAGCATCGGCATGCGCACGCCGGTCGAATTCGTGCTGCTGCACTTCGAGCCGCTGCTGGAAGATTACGGCGTCCAGCTCGAGCAGAAGCTGATCTATGGCGGCCGGCCGTTCGGCGGCGTCACCGGGCGGGAATATATCGCGCTTCTCGTTGTCCTCAGCCTCTTCGGCTTCGTCCTGCTCGGCGTGCTGTTCGGCATTGCCAGCGGCAGCATCATCGGCGGCCTGGTCGCCGGTCTGATCCTCGGTCTGATCCCCGCCATCTATTTCTGGGTGGTCGCCGACGACAAGATGCAGGATCGCAAGGAACGCATTTCGCGCGAATTTCCCTATTTCCTCGATCTCGTCGTCATGACGCAGCAGGCGCAGGCGACCCTGCCGGAAAGCCTGCGGCTTTATGCCGAGGCGGCACCCGGCACGGTGATGAGCGAAGAGATCGATCAGACGCTGAAGGACGTGGCGCTCGGCACCGGCATGGTCGAGGCGCTGCAGCGCCTGGAGCGCCGCATGACTGCCGAGGAGGTCATCCGCGTCATCCGTGCGGTGATCCAGGGCGAGGTCGAGGGCAGCAACCGCGTCGAGCTTCTGCGCGAACATGCGCGCGACCTGCGCTTCCGCCGCTGGGAAAAGGCCGACAGGGCCAGTGAAAAGCTGAAAGCCAAGATCGTCATGCCGGCGATGATGATCGTCGTGTCGATACTGCTTCTGGTGCTGGCGCCGGCAATTGTCGAGATGATGTCGAGTGGGATGTTCTGATCATGGCCTTTTCCTTCTTTCGCGGAAACAAACCCAGCCTTCTGCAGACCGGACCCGGCGGCCAGAGCCGCAGCCATGTGCTCGACCGGCCTGAGATGTCGATCGGCCGGGCTTCGAATGCCGATATCGTCGTCGACGATCCGTTTCTGGCGCCGATCCATGCGCGCATCGAAAAACAGAACGACGGCGGCTTCATCATTCGCCGCATGGGGCTGAACCCGATCATGCTGCGCGGCGAAGCCCTCTTGCAGACTGCCTCGCTGAAGACAGGCGACAGCTTCCGCCTCGGCAAGGATGTCGAATTCCAGTTTCTGGAGAAGGCGCCGGCCAAGGAGGCGCCGAAGAAGGAGGCATCCAAGACTGGTGACGACAAGCCGAAGAAGCCGCTGCTCAAGCAGCCGGCTTTCCTCGCCGGCATGGGTGTCGTCTATCTCGCCATCGTCGGCATCATCGGCTACGTGATCCTGTCCGATAGCGGCAGCACCGAGGGCGGACCGACCGCCGAGCGTATCAACGCCGAGGCCGCCCGCATCCCGACCTGCATCAAGAACGCCCGGCGCATGCGCCAGGTCTCCGAACCAAGCTTCAACGGCGCCGTCGGCGGCCGTGTCGGCCGCGATGGCGATGCAACCTATGCTGCCCTTTCGCTGGCGGCCGAACCGTCGGACGACGCGGCGCTGGCAAAGGCCGCCGAGCCGATCGTCGAGGCCTACAAACGCACCGCAATTGCCGCCCTTGCCTCGGAAACCCGCGGCAACAAAACGCTGGCGCTGAGCCTCTACCAGCAGACCTATGATCTCGTGCCCGACATTAACTGCTCGGCGGCGCGTTTTGCGCTGCAGCGGCGAGCGGCCGTGAAGCCGCCTGCCAAGCGTTGATCGCAGGTCCGGAATTGCGTGAAAACAAAGAGATAGAACGCGAAACCGCTACGCATTTTTGCTGGAATTGCTCTTTGTTCGGGACGTTGGACGTAAGAGAGTTCAGGCTGACGCGACGAGGTCGGAAGCGAAGGCGCGATAGCTATGGAGCGGGCGTCCCAGCAGTTGAGTGAGACGCTCGACATCGCCCGCTTCCGGCACCATGCCGTCGCTGACATAGCGTTCGGCCATCAGCCTCATCTCGTAGGCCATCCATTTCGGCATGAAGGTGGCGAGATTCTGCTCGAACGCCGTGGGGTCGTCGCCGCCATAGATGACCGGGCGACCCAGGACCTCCGACCAGATGGCGGCGAGGTCCGAGCCGGTCAGCGTATTCGGGCCAACCAGGTTGATGGTCTCGACCGGCAGCTTGCCGGGTGCTCGATCCCGCCGGATCAGCTCGATCGCCGCGACCTCGGCGATGTCTCGGGTGTCGACCATGGCCACCCCCTTGCTGCCAATCGGCATCGGATAGACGCCATGATTGAAGATGACGTCTTTGATCATGAGCTCATTGTCGATGAAGTAGGCCGGACGCAAGATAGTGGCGCTAAAACCCATCGCTTCGATCATCCGTTCGGCACCCGACTTCACCGCGAAGTGGGGCACGTTCACGAACCGCTCGCTATGGATGACGGACAGGTAGACGACACGCTCGACGCCTGACTCGCGCGCAATGTTGAGAGCGATGAGCGCTTGCGTAAATTCGTCGCCCGCCACCGCGTTCAGAAGGAAGAGCGTTCTGATGCCGTCGAAGGCGGCGCGCAATGCGTCGATGTCGAGCATGTCGCCCTGCACGACCTCCACGTCGGCCGGGAGGTTGGCCTTTGAGGGATCGCGGACGAGAACGCGAACCGAGGCTTTGCGCTTGAGAAGTTGGCTGACAACCTGGCGGCCCACGCGGCCGGTTGCGCCTGTAACAAGGATAGTCATGTGATTTCTCCGGGGTAGTCATTGTTGACAACCCGAATATGGATGGCTCACAGATGATCCAATAGACGCTGAATCTGGACGCCGCGTCTCATGGATGGAACAGATGGATTTGCTTGCCCTCGCCGATTTCGTCACCGTCGCCCGCCACGGCGGCTTCGGCCGCGCCGCACGCGCTGCCGGCCGTCCCAAAGCCACGCTCTCGCGCCGGGTAGCGGAACTCGAAGCCAGCCTCGGGCTCCGGCTATTCGAGCGCGGTGCGCGTATGCTCAAGCTGACGGAGGAGGGGCGAGCGCTTCATGAGAGGGCTGGCGCGCTGCTGACGGAACTCGACGAAACGGCCGCAGCCATCGCATTCGGCGGCAACAGCCCGCGGGGCAGGTTGCGGATCAGTGCACCATTGCTGTTTTCCCAGACGGCGATGGGCAAACTGGCCGCGGGATTCGCCCTTAGATATCCGGAGGTCCGCCTGGAGATCACGACAGAGGACCGTGCCGTCGACATGGTGGAGGAAGGATACGACGTGGTGATCCGTGTCAATCCAGACCCGGATGAGAGCCTTGTCGGACGGGTTTTCCTGCGTGATGGACTGGTGATTGTAGCAAGCCCGAGCGTTCCGCACCCGGCGAAGGGGGCAGTGGTGCCCGTGGTCGTCCGCGGCTCGCTGGATCAAGGCGGGTCCTGGACGATGATGACGCCGACCGGGCAATCCAAGATTGTCGTTGATCCAGTTCTTTGCCTATCTTCGCTGACCATGGTCCGAGATGCCGTCCGGATGGGCATCGGCGCGGCGCGTCTTCCTGTATCCCTGGTCAGCCGTGATCTTGCTGCCGGCACACTGGTCCGTTGGGGAGATGTCGATGGGCCTGAAACGCGGCTCTGGGCTCTCTATCCATCGCGACGGCTACTCAGCGCGCGTGTGTCCGCCTTCCTCGACTATTTGAAAGTGGCCTTTCCCATGGGTACGGCGGAAGAGCTGGCAGCCTATGTCGAGGGATAGGTTCTGATCTCTCGAAGCGACCGAGTGCATGAAAAGGTTAGCTCTCTCTTGTGTGTGAGCAACATCATGACCATCGACCGCCCGAACGAGACATCGCACCCTTCGCGTCTCGTTGAAGGGGATGACGAGCCGATAGACGACGCGCTTTCGCAACGCCTCGGTCAGGATTGTCGTCATCCCCGCTCGGATCAGCCTGCAGCGTTCGGCACCGGCGTGTTGAGCAGTTGCTGTTCCCACAGGAATGCGATCCCGCTACCGCCGGCATGCTGGGTAATCACCTCGGTCAAGGCGGCGGCCTGGTCGGTCCGGGCCCAGTCGCGCTGCCATTCGGACGCCAGTGCCATCCACGTCATCATGTTTGCGCCAGCCGCGATCATGCGCTGGATGGCGACCTCATGGGCTTCGACCGATACAGCGCCGGACGCGTCGGTGATGACAGTCACATCCCAGCCTTCGCCGAGGGCCTGGATCGTCGGCATCGCGACGCAGACCTCGGTCCACAGACCGGCAATGATCAGCTGCTTGCGGCCGGTCGCCTTGACCGCGTCCACCACTTTGCGATCCTCCCAGGTATTGATGAACGTCCGGTCGATCACCTCCTGACCAGGAAACACATCCGTGATCTGGGGGAAGAGGAGACCGCCTCGCGCGGCGATCACCGTGGTCAGGATTGTCGGAACACCGAAGGCCTTGGCGGCCTTCGCCAGCCCCGTCGTATTGTTGATCACCATCTGCGGCTCGTGGCTGTTCACATTCGCGAGCTGGTAAGGCTGGTGATCGATCAGAACGAGGACCGAATCCTCGGGACGAAGAAGCGACGCAAGGCCATTGCGAAAAGTCATGAATACATCCTCTGCTGCCGTTGTGTGGGAGGTTGGTATGCCGGGTGACACGCGCCAGCAGCGGCGCTGCCTCCGAAACGGACACTGTCATTCCCATTTGCGATACGGTAGTGCTCACTCGTGCCAAGCTGTGTTGCGAAATGGGGAACGCCGAAGTGGATATTGAAGAGCTCAGGACATTCGTGGAAGTTGCGGATGCGGGTGGCGTTACATCAGCCGCGCGCCGGCTCGGCATCTCCAAGTCAATCGTCAGCCGGCGGCTCGTCCGGCTTGAAGCGGATCTCGGCGTCCAGCTTCTTGCACGAACCACCCGCGGCGCGGCGCTCACCGAGGCCGGGATCACGTTTCGGGACTATGCGGCCAGGGTCTGCGCCGAGATCGACGCGGCCAGGGAGACGATCCTGCCCGCCGGTGACCTTTGCGGCCGCCTGAGAGTTGCACTGCCGCTTTCCTTCGGCCCGACCCACTTCGCGCCCGTGCTCGCGGACATGGCGCGACGCCACCCCCAGCTTCACATCGACACCTCCTACAGCGATCGCTTCGTCGATCTCATTGCAGAGGGTTTCGATTGTGCGATCCGGGTTGGTTTCCTTCCGGACTCCAACCTGATCGCAAAGCGCGTCGGACCGATTTATGGCAAGCTCGTCGCGAGCCCGGACTATATCAAAGGCAATGGTTCACCTGCGAGGCCGGAGGACCTCGCCGCCCATCAGGCCCTCATGCAGGGAACGGAAACCTGGCAATTCATGGATGGCGACAGGATCGTCACGGTTCATCCGCGGGGGCGATTCAAGGCGGACAACGCCACGGCACTTGCCGCCGCCGCATTGGCAGGGCTCGGCATCGCCTGGATCCCCGACGGCATCACCCATCAATACGTGGCCTCCGGCGCGCTGGTTCCGGTCATGACACGCTATCCTCCGCCTCCGGCAGGCATCTACGTCATCCGCCCGCCGGGCCAGCATCCCGCCCGCAAGGTACGGGTCCTCTCCGAAATGCTGATCGAGTGTTTCGAACAGGCCCCGCAGCCAGCGGGCTTCGATCGCTAACCCCCGAAGGGCGCGGAGGCCGGGCACGGTCTCATCCGATGTCAGGGCTTGGCGAGGTTCGCCAGCGCCTCGGGCGAGTATGCGCGCAGCGATCCCTCAATGACCGCTTGTGTGACGGGTTTCGGATGCTGCCGGCCCGAAGCAGACCTGACGCGTGCCAAAGGGACGCTCCTCAGAATGCGTGGAATTTCTGGCATCCGCCCGCCGACCCTGCCATAAATTGATTTCATCGAGGGAGGCACCATGATGCAGAAGAAAGCGCCGGACTTCAGCCTTGAGGGCAAGGTGACTTTGGTGACGGGAGCGAGCCGTGGCATCGGTCGAGCTTGCGCGCTTGCCTGTGCCGCAGCAGGCTCCGATATTGTTTTGGGGGTCCGCGATGTCGCAGCGTCGGCAGGCCTGGTGGCCGAACTCGAGGGGACGGGACGAAAAGTCATCACTGTTGAACTGGACATTCCCAACAAGGCCCATATCGCACAAGCCGTCGATGCAGCGCTTGCTACATTCGGTCGGGTCGACGTGCTCATCAACAATGTCGGCGTGGCTCCCGGCAATCTCGCGGAACTCGTCGAGGAGAAGGACCTTGACGAGATCCTCGATGTCAACATTAAGGGCACCTTTCTGATGGCGCAGGCAGTGGGGCGTCACATGATCAAGCGCAATGGGGGCCGGATCATCAACATCAGCTCACAGGCCGGCACCGTGGCGCTGCGCGGCGAGGCAATCTATTGCATGAGCAAGGCGGCAATCAATCACCTCACGCGCTGCCTTGCAGCCGAATGGGCAGCCTATAATGTCACCGTGAACACCGTATCGCCGACGTTCATCCACACGGATGGTACAGCACCTTTTCTATCCGATGCCGACAATCGCAAAGCGACGCTCGGTCACATTCCACTCGGCCGGATCGGTGAAACCGATGATGTGGTGGGTGCCGTCGTCTTCCTGGCATCGCCGGCTTCGAGCCTGATCACCGGTGCCAACCTGCTGGTGGACGGTGGATGGTCCGTCGCATGAGGCCGAGGCTGCTACACGCCTCGGACAATCTGACATAGAGGTGGCTCATCGCGTCCCGCTGGCCATGCTGACTAGGCTCCGGCTGGTACAAGAATCATCGATCGAACTTTTTCGAGTGGATGAAAAGCCGTTCGTCCACCCCATGAGATGAAGACGCCAGTCCTACCCTGAAAAGCCAGGGCGTTTGTGTAATAGCAGTCGTTGGTCAGGATGTCGTAGCGGGCCGTCGCGTAGCGAAATGCGAAAAATGTGCTGCCATAACCCACACCGATCGACATGATGATGCCGAGCGGCAAGGCGAGCAGCGGTAACCTGCGCTGCCGGACATCCGCCAGCCAGAGGCCCGCTGCCGCGAGAATACCTGGGATGACCGACATGGCGATGAAGACGAGGTCAGGTGAAGCGGGTGCTCCGAAGTCGTCGTCTACGTAAAGCGCCCGGCCAAACCCCATCACCACAGGCATGAAGCGCGCAAAGGCGATTGACAGGATCAGAACACAGATAATGCGAACACGCACGGGTCCGCTCCCAAGCTAAACCGACCTTCGACAATTGCGGCAATCATACGATCAACTGGCTCCGCTGCCATGGGCTTGCACGCCTGAGTTAATTTCGAAGTTAATAATCCATCTATCGGGTTGTGGGGCTGTTAGGCGATATCCCGAAACTTAGCGACATCTCGCGCCGGCCAGCGCCGGTTGGAAGAAGGCGGATCGCCGAACTCTATCGCATGCCTAAACTCCTTCAGCGATAAGTTGTCTTTTAAGGAGTGTGCCTTACTGTCCTCGTATCGGAGGAGTGGATCATGACGATGATAGTTTCGGCTCTTATCGGGGTGGCATTAGGCATCGCCTTATTGGCAGCGGTTTTTCTCTTTGCTTTTCGTCGCAAGGTCACCAACAAGTCGACCACGAAATCGGCCGATAACTACGACGTGTTTGATAAGGACCCGAGCTTCTACAGCTCCTATGACGTATCCGATAAATAAACCGGGCGACTCCACGTGGCCTATTTTCGCGCCATTCTACTTCAAGAACAATTCAAGCAAAGTGGGACTGGAACACCGGTTACTGTAGACTGCGAGCGCGAGCTTATACGCGTCCGCTAAGTAGCGACCGTTGGCGTCCCGAGTGTCGCTAGCCAAACCGTTCCACCAGGAAATCGATCACCGTCCGCAACATCGCTGTCGGCCGGCGGTTCGGCGGATAGACGAGGGACATCGGAACGGGCTTGTAGGACCATTCCGGCAGCACCTGCTCAAGCCGTCCTTCGACGATATCAGCGGCGAGCAGCAGTTCCGGCTGAAGCACAATTCCCGCGCCGCTGAGCGCTGCCATGCGAAGTGCTGCCCCCTGGTTGGTGGAGAATTTTCCGGAAATCAACACGTCACGCATTTCGCCTCCCGGCCCGACCAGGTGCCAGCGATCCTGCATGCGCCAATAGGAGTGGCCGAGGCAGAGATGGTTCGTCAGAGCCTCAGGCGAGGCCGGCCGGCCATGGCGGGCGAGATAATCCGGCGCGGCAGCGAGAATCCGCCGGTAGGGCGTGAGCGGGCGGGCGACCAGGCTGTCGTCGGATAACGGTCCGATGTGGATGCCGAGCTCGAACCCCTCGCCGACGAGGTCATGGACATTGTTGTCGAGCGACAGCTCGATGCTGACGTCGGGATAGGCGTTCTGGTAATCGATCAGCGCCGGCACCAGGATCTGCGTCCCGAAGCTGACCGGTGCCACCAACCGAAGCCGGCCGCGCGGCGCCGATTGCAGCTCGCTCGCCGAAGCCTCGGCCAGCGCCACTTCGGAAAGCGCGCGTTTGCAGCGCTCGTAATAGAGCTGGCCAACCTCTGTGAGCTGATGGCGTCGGGTGGTGCGATGGATCAGCTTCGCCCCGAGCCGGGTCTCGATGGTCTTGATGTGCTTGGCGACCATGGCAGGCGACACTTGCGCGATCTCCGCGGCGGCCGCGAAACTGCCGTTGTCGATGACCCTGACAAACATCGCCATGCCGGCCAGCTTGTCCATGATTGCCTACCTGTTGGTTTCGAATGACGATACCGGCAGCTTATTTATCAACCTCAGCATTTGCAAGATAGTGGTCACGCCCGAGCCAAGGCGACTGATATAACCAACATGACCAAGGAGAAAACATGCCTATTCTTCATCTGCAGATGCATCCCGGCCGCACTGACGATCAGAAACGCTCCTTCGCCCGGGAAGCGACGAAGGCCGCCGTCGAGACGCTGGCATGCCCGCCGGAATCGGTGGAAATCCTCATAACGGAGATCGCCAAGGATTCCTGGGCGGTAGGCGGCAAGCTGAAATCCGAGGCCTGAGAGACGTCCCGCAGCATCGAAGGCTCGAGCTGCGGGACGCCGCCATGCTGTTGGACAGGGAGCCGGCACGCGGCTCCCGTGTTGACCGCGTCGAGCGACCGGTTGACTTACTGGCTGCTGCGAATCCACCGCCCGCAAGCTGGGGGCACCTGGCTTCGCCCGGACTTAGGCTTTCCGCGCATTTGAGCCATGGCGGAGTCTGCCTGAAAGCAGACATCGTCGACGAACACGCTGTAGGTCGCAGATGCACCAGAGAACTTGATCTCAGCCGAGATCGCCCTGGGCAGAAGTTCCCCTGTCTCTGTCTTCCTGCTATCGTGGAGATGGGGGACGGCTCTATGAGCGAGAATCGCAAGCTGGCCGCAATTCTGGCCGCGGACGTAGTTGGATACAGCCGGCTCGCCAGCGAGGACGAAGATCGCACCCTGGCAAGGTTGCGGGCACTGCGCAGCGACCTGATCGATCCAACCATCGCAGTGCACAACGGCCGTGTCATCAAGCGCACTGGTGACGGAGCGCTGGTCGAATTCCGCAGCGTTGTCGATGCCGTGCGCTGCGCCATCGAGGTGCAGAACGGCATGGTCGAGCGCAACGCCGGCGTTCAGCAGGATCGGCGCATCGAGTTCCGGATCGGCATCCATCTGGGGGACGTAGTAGAGGAATTCGATGGCGACCTGATGGGCGACGGCGTCAACATCGCCTCGCGTCTCGAGGGTATCGCGGCCCCCGGCGCTATTTGCCTGTCCGAGGACGCCTATCGCCAGGTCAGGGCGAGACTCGATCTCTCCGTCAGCGATCTCGGCAACACGCAACTCAAGAACATTGCCGAGCCGATCCGGATCTATTCGCTCCAGGTCGGCACCGCCGCGGAGGTAAAGCCAGGAGTGACCGCCGCCGTTGCTCCTGCGCCGGCCGCATTGCCGTTGGACCTCTCGATTGCCGTGCTGCCATTCGTCAACATGAGCGGCGATGCCGAGCAGGAGTACTTCGCTGACGGCATCTCCGAAGATATCATCACAGCTCTATCGAAGCTGTCGCAGCTGTTTGTCATCGCTCGCAACTCGTCGTTTACCTTCAAGGGCCGGAACGTGAACGTGCAGGAAGTGGGCGACAGCCTCAAGGTGCGCTACGTGCTGGAAGGAAGCGTCCGCAAATCAGGCAACAAGGTGAGGATCACCGCGCAGCTGATTGATGCCACTACCGGCGGGCATCAGTGGGCGGAGCGTTTCGATCGCGACCTGACCGATATCTTCGCAGTGCAGGATGACGTCACGCAGCAGATCGTCGGCGCTCTGGAACTCAAGCTGACGGCCGGGGACCAGCAGCGGCTCGCGACCGAGCAAACTCAAAATCTGGAAGCCTATGACTGCTTCCTGCGGGGCCGTGAACACATGTGGCGGCTGACGAGAGAGCAGAACATTCAGGGCCGGCAATTGCTGCAGCGCGCCGTCGATCTGGACCCGAAATTCGCCCCGGCGCACGCCTTCCTCGCCGTCACGCACGGGCTGGCCTACGTTAACCAGTGGAGCCGATCGCCGTCGAAATCGCTGGAACAGGCGACCGAGGCTGCGACGCTGGCGGTGGCGCTCGACGATCGGTATCCGTACGCACATTGGGCGCTGGCCGTCGTCAACTTGTACCTGCGACGACTTGATGTGGCCATCCGCGAGGCTGAACGCGCGATCGCGCTTGCTCCCAATCTTGTCGAGGGCCACGAGAGCCTCGGAAACGCGCTGCACTATGCGGGCAGATCCGACGAGGCCCTCGTCTGCTTCGAGCGGGCGATGGCCCTGAATCCATATTATCCAGACATTTTTCTGCACTTCCACGCGCAGGCGATGTTCCAGTTGGGCAGGTACGAGGAGGCCGTTGTCTTCCTGAAGCGACGACTAGTCCGCAATCCAGCCACCGACATCTCACGTGTGTTGCTGGCGGCGAGCTATGGTCACTTGGGCTGCTTGGCGGAGGCGCGGGGGCAGTGGGAGGAAGTGTTCCGGATCAATCCCGATTATTCCCTGGAGCACAGGCGCAAAGTGCTGCCCTACAAGAACCCTGCCGATTTCGAGCGCATTGTGGACGGACTGCGCAAAGCTGGCCTCACCGAGTGATTGCATTCCATCGCCGGCAGTCGTCCCACAGCTTCCGTACGGCTCTAGAGCACGCCGCCTTGTATCTGGTTCGCCTCAGATTGTGCGAACGAACATCGAGAAAACATGCATATTCTTCACCTGCAGATGCATCCCGGCCGAACCGACGATCAGAAACGCGCCTTCGCCCGCGAAGCGACCAAGGCCGCCGTCGAAACGCTGGCATGCCCGCCAGCGACACCAGAAAGTCGTCTCGAAAACAGGCTTGCGAATCAGATAAGTGTGTGCTTATGTGTTGGCATGATCGAGAATGACTTTTTCCGAGCTCTGGCAGACCCGACCCGCCGCGCGATTTTCGAGAAGCTGGCGGCGGGGAGCATGAACGCCAGCGCCTTGCGTGAAGGCATGGAGATCAGCCAGCCGGCAATGTCGCAACACCTTGCAGTTCTGCGGAGTGCAAAGCTCGTGAGGGAACAACGACAGGGGCGTTTCGTGAATTACGAAGTCGATCCCGATGGGTTGGCTCTCATCGCCCAGTGGCTCGCAAAATACCGCGCCTATTGGCCGGAGCGTATCGCAGCACTCAAAGTCTTGCTGAAGGACATGGATCAATGAACGAAGGGAAGACCAAGGAGCAGGATAGCAGCGTCGAGCAGGAATTTGACTTGAGCGATCCGCCGCAAAAGGTCTGGCGCGCTGTCACCGTTCCCGAATTTCGGGAAAGGTGGTTGCCAAAGGAGGCATTGGCCGATCCCGATGCGATCGCCGTCACCCCCGGCCAAGAAGTCCGCTACAAGCTGCGCGACGACAGCCCACCATTCCTTGAAAGCACCGTGACGTTCACGATCACACCGAACGCGACGGGCGGAACCTGCCTTCGGATCGTCCACGAACTGACGGATGCAAGATTCGACCGAATGGCGAGGACGGCCGTAAACAGCAACAGCCCGCCCCTCATGCTCGCCGCCTGACGCGGCGAGCCTCACCCTAAAACTCTGGAAGTTTGGAGGTCGCCGATGCGCGGAGCGATGCAGCTCGTCCCTATGGTCATAGAACAGTCCAGCCGGGGGGAACGATCATTCGATATTTATTCCCGGCTTCTTCGTGAGCGGATTATCTTTCTCAATGGCGAGGTGAACGACACCGTTTCGGCCCTCGTCTGCGCGCAGCTGCTGTTTCTGGAAGCAGAAAACCCCAAAAAGCCCATCAACCTCTATATCAATTCGCCGGGCGGCGTCGTGACCAGCGGCCTCGCCATGTATGACACCATGCGCTACATCCGCGCACCGGTTCACACGCTCTGCATGGGTACGGCCCGCTCTATGGGATCGTTTCTACTGATGGCGGGCGAGCCGGGCGAGCGGGCCACCCTACCAAATGCAAGCATCCTGATCCACCAGCCATCAGGCGGCTTTCAGGGGCAGGCGTCGGATATGCAAATTCACGCCGAGGAAATCCTGAAAACAAAGCAGCGTATGACACGGCTCTACGCGGAACATTGCGGGCGCTCCTATGAGGATTTTGAACGCGCCATGGACCGCGACCGCTTCATGACGCCGCAAGAAGCATTGGAATGGGGCTTGATCGACAAGATCATGCAGGTCCGCGAAGCCCCGGCCGATCAGTAAGGGATATGGCCCCGTTGTCGCAAAAATCCCGATTAACGCGACACTTGTTTTCCTGTCTTTTGCAACGCCGCAGAATAGACAGTTTCGCGATGCCAGCAATGATCGCTTGTGGCGCAAACCTGCGTCAGCTTCTCGAAATTGGGACTATCTTTGCGCCTTCGACGGCAGGTCCGGTCGTCGCGCTGCCACGCCCTGCGGGACGAGACAGAGAGCCGCGATGCCCGCCTCTTCGGCCGCACGCAGAAGCGCTTCCCGGAATTGTTCCGGGGCAATTTTCCCGCTGATTGCGTCGACGCAGGCTTTCACGGCAGCGACATATTCCTCGCCGTCATCGAAAGGCCAGTCGTTCATCAGGAGACGTGCCGCGTCGCCCAGCGTCCATACGATCTTGCGAGACGCCGGACCCCGCAAAGCAAAACCGACCGGCGTGAATGCTGCTGATGTATTCCAGCACATTGTCCTCGACCCCTCAAGGCGGGGATACTGCAGTCCCCACCTCTAATATACGCACATTTTATGAAAGTTGGAATTGAAATTTGGTGAAGAGTACCGCTTGAGCGCGAGGCTGCCGAATGAAGAAAAAAGGCGCTCTGCGACCTATTTTCAAGCGCTGCGTCGACACGTGTTGCACCGATGGAGGCATGCGGGATTTTTTCCTTTTCGATCTCGACGCTCCGGTTCACTCACCGTAATTCCGCAGTCACCCTGAAAATGCCGCCGGCCGAAGCGTCCGAGCAGACGACGAAGGTCGAGCCCTCCTGCGCCATGAAGGCGACATTGCCGCCGGCCTCGCAGGGGGTGGCGCTCCATTGCAGGATGATGTCGCCATTGTCGGGCAGTTTTTCCGTCGCGAGCTTCGTCGCACTGGCCATCCACTCGGTTGCCGACGGCAGATGAACGGGCGTGTTCAGCTGCTTCGACAACCAGGCAGTATAGGTCTGAGCCACGGCAAGCGGCACGTCGTCGGCCGGCTGCTGCGGATTGTCGCTGTATGCCTGCGCTGAGGCGGGATCGGAATTGGCGGTGTAATATGCCGCCATCTCGGCGCGAGTGACGGCCTTCGCCTGCATGCAGAAGGATTTTTCGACTTTGACGGCGCCATTGGCAACGCCGAGCATGCCGCCAAGCTCTTTCATCGAAGCGGTCATCAGCCGCACATTGTCGAGCGAATAGCTTCCCGCCGGCACAGTCTCGAAGGCCAGGGTCGGCGAAACCGGGCAGAAGCCGCGCGCCGACAGCGCCTCGAGATCGGCAAGGATCGGTTTGTAGGCGACCACCGCTATTTTATAGGCCTCGGCGCTATATCGGCCATCGGCCTCGCTGATCTTCGGCGCGAGTGATGCAAGCGTCGGATCGGCTGCACCGGCGCGCGTCGTGATCGAGGCGTTGAGATCGGCGACCTTTTGCTTTAGCGCCGTCGCCTCGTCCTTCGACGCCATGACGTCGGCGATGATGGCGGCAAGGAGTTTGGCGGCGTCGCCATAGCCTGATGTCGCCGCCGGCATCTGCCATTGTTCAGCCTTGGCCTTTGCCTCGGTCATCAACCCGCTCGCCTTGGCGACATCCGGACTATCGCCGGCGCCGATGCGATTGACCGTCTCGCGCTTCGCCGCCGCGTCTTTTTCGGCCGCCGTCAGCGCCGTGAGTGCCTTGGCGAGATCGTTAAAACCGGTCTTCGATGCGTCGTAGCCGTCGACGGCCGCATGCATTTGCTTGGCCGTAGCGCTGTCGGCAGCAGCCTTCATCTTGGCATCGGCGTCGGCAAAAGCCGGCGCCTTGTCGCCGCCGGCAGTCGAAGCGGCGGCTTTCGCCTTTTCGGCGTTCTCCTTTGAGATGGCGATCAGCGCATTGCCGAGATTGATCGCGGCAGACTGGTAGCCCGGAAGGGCCTTTTCGTAGTCTTCATCCTTCAGCAGGGCATCGGCAGAGGTCAGTGCCGAGGCGCCGGTGTCATAGGAGAGCTTCGCCTGGTCACTGGCCGGCCGCTCCGGCGCCTTGGCGGCGATCGCCTGCTGTTTGCGGCTTTCGGCCTCCTTCTTCCAGACGCCGACATCGGCAACGAGTTTCGGATCCGGGCGCAGCAGCTTCGGAATAGTGACGACGCCGACGCCGATGCAGATCAACAGCAGGGCTGCGATCATGGAGATTTTGACAGGCGTCCACTTTTTCGGTTTCGGCGCCTCCTGTTGCTGCTGCATGCCGCCGCGCGGATCCCACGACATCGGCTGGATGCCGGTCGTCACCCTTGTGTATTCGCCGAGCGCATCGGCGCCGGTGCGCGGCCGCTGGGCCGGGTCGCGGCTCAGCATCCGCTCGATCAGGCTTGCCAGACCCTCGGGAAAGCCGGGGATCAGCACGTCGAGGCGGGGAAAGATGTTGGAAGGATCGAGATGGATGTTCTTCCAACTCTGCTCGCGCTGGTGTTCGTCTTCCCAGACCATGACGCTATCGAAGACGCTGTTATAGGTCTGCCGCGGCAGGAAAAGCTTGTAGGCGATCATGCCCATTGCGTAGATGTCGAGAGCTGATGAGGCGGAGAAGGTGCCGCTGGCATAGATCTCCGGCGCGCCGAATTCGGGCACATAGGGCGGGATGATGTGCTCGCCGATCTTCGAGATCAGGTGCAGGTTGCCGATCCGGACCGACAGGCCGGAATAATCCTCCGAGACGTAGATGCACTGGTCCGTCAGCGCGTTGTGGGCATAACCGGCGCCGTGCAGCGTCGCCAGGCCTTCGAGGATGTGGCGGCCGATCTCGGCGGCGCGCTCGTAGGCCACCATTTCGGTTTCGTCGAGATATTGGTGCAGCGTCTTCGACGGCCGTTTCTCGACGATATAAAAATTGTCGTCTTCCGGCGACGGCGGGATGAGGTCCTCGATTTCGACGAAGCGGCGGGCGGTCAGCGATTTGGCCTCGTTGATGGAGGTCCAGACCCGCTCGAAACGCGCCTTGTCCAATTTTAACGCCACATCGGGGGCGACGATAAAGACCGCATGGTCCATCCGCTTGTCCTGGGCGGGATAGACGATGAACTCGTTCTCATAGACCGGCTCGCCGATCGTGTAGCGGGCGATCAGATCACTTCTCATGCACGTGTCCCCCTGCAATCATTGGCATTTCTATTCGCCGGCCATGCTCTGACTCTTTCATGCAGAACAGGATTCAGATTTCAGGCCAATCGGCCTTCAATCATCCTGTTCCAGAAGCGGATCGCCGATCAGGCCGGCGGCCAGCAGCAGGCCGCTTTTCGTATCGCGAAGTGCGAAGGCAAAACGGGCATCGGCGACGACGCGAACGAGCTTGGGATCGATGCTGCGTTCTGTGATCGCTGCCGTGGCTGCCGCCGCCTCCGTGCCGTTTTCGTCAACCTTGATCATCGTCTTCTGAAGAACGCGCGACAAGCGAATGTTTTCCTTGGTGAAACCCGGGAAGGTGGCATGCTTGGCCTTTTCGGGCGTCAGTCCCATCGCATTCAGTATCGGCATCAAATCACGCCCGTCGTTCAGGGAAAAGCGGGGCAGGAAGATTTCACCCTTGGCCGCTTCGAATTTTTCGCCCTGCAGCCAGGAGGTAAGCGCCTTCAGGTCGGCGCCGGCGACACCTTTGCCGGAGCGCGCCGCCACCACGACCATGCTGTAGCTTTCGCCGGCATAAGCAAGGTCGACGGCGGCAAATTTATCGTCGAAGCGGAATTTCTGCCCATCGCCGGCAAGATGCATCATCGGCACCGAAATCGTCGAACCGTCCGGCCGCTGAAAGGGGCTCGCCGGGCTTTCCCGCTCGAAAGAGGTCTTCCAACGCGCCTTGAAGGACAGCGCGCCGAGGCTGACGAAACCGCCGCCGGGCGGCGCGTCGAGCATGACGGGAATGGCGCCGCGCGTCGTCTCTTTGACCCAGAGGTTGATGTGCTCGACCGATGCCGGTCCGTCGAGATCCTCGATCGAGGGCTTGATGCGGTGGGTGGCGAGCATCGAGAGCGCGTCGGGGACGAGCACCAGCTTATCGTCGAAGACGATCGCAACAGCCGTCGCCAAAGACGCATCCGCGGCGGCCGGCTTCTCCTGTGACATCGCGTCAAGCACCGTCTCCGGCCCCTTCACCTCGCTGCCGAAGCCGAGGCCTTTGGCGATTGCGGCCTTGCCTTCGGCGGAGGCGCCGAGGCTGGCAAGGCCGAGGGCTGCTGCAAGGCTTGCCGGCGACACCATGATATTAGCCGCACCCTCCTTTGCCAGCGTGCGGTCGATCAGCTCGGCGGCGAGCCCGGCCTGGGCGGCGAGCATCGATTTGCCGTCGCCGGAGTTGTCGGCATGGGCGGCTGAGGCGAGCGTCAGCAGGGAAGCGGCAAGACCCGCCAGCAGCGTGGATTTCGGCATGCTTCCCTCCTCTTCAGCGGATGCGATAGAATTTGGAATCGAACGACCATTTGCCTTGGCCGCCAGTCTCGTCGTCGCCGACGATCCTCAGGCTGCGGGCGAGGTCGTAGACATAGTTGAAGGCGGCGCGCTGGCCGACCAGCGGGGTCGGCACATCCGGCAGGTCGAGCACTTCGATCGGCTTGTCGCTGAGGATGGCGACGACCATGCCGACGCCGGAAGGTCCCTCCACCACATATTCGAAGCCGGTATAGGGATTGCGCGCATCGGGCACGACGACCGGCCGGGCCGGATCGAGCCGGTTGTCGCCGCTCTTGGCTGATGGTTTCAGCCCCATCGAGCGCTTGTTCGGGTAAAGCTGCGTCAGCTTGCCGGAGGCATCGATATCGACCAGGATCAGATAGCCGGACTTCTTGGTCGACACCCGCATCGCCACCTTGTCGCCGATGCCGACCGAGGTGCCAGGCAACACGTCGACGGCAACGCCGGCCTCATTGTCGCTTTTCAGCGTGTTCTCGACGGCGGCGAGCGGGGTTTTTGCCTCCTCGCCGGTGATGACATCGCGGCCGAGCGCATCCGGCTGGCCATAAAACTGTGGGACCGGCGTGAAGCGGCAATCGTCGGCATGGGTTCGGCAATATTCGTCGGATTTGCGCCGGACATAATCAAGCAGGGCGGCATTGCTGACATTCGGCTTGTCGGCGGCGCGCGCCACGCCATCCTCAACGCCTTCGATGAAGCGGCGGGTGAAGACGCCGCCCGGCGGCTTGGCCTCGCGGTCGACGAGCGCCCATTGGCCTGAATTGACCGCCGACCAGACCATGGCGTTTTCGCCGCCGAACGAGAATTTCGCTTCCGTGCCGGACTTGTTCGGCGGTTCGAGCGCAGCCAGCGCCGGACCGAGGCAACGGACGTTGCCGCCGCTTGGCGCCGCCACCGCGCTGCGGCTGCCCGGCCCGACATGGCAGGCATCGATCAGCAGCGTGACGCGGCGGTCCTTGAGGCTGTTCAGCCGTGCGGCGATTTCGGTTTCGCGGATCTGATTGGTGACCGTTACCTTGCCGGCCTCGCGCACCAGCTTGGCGTCGGCTGCAACAAGCGTCGGGCTGGTCGTCGCCTCGGCGCCCATTTCCTCGGAACCTTGCCCACTGAAATAAAGGAAGACCCGGCTTCCAGGTGTCGACTGGCGCACCAGCCAGTCGTCGATTTCGGCAAGGATCGCCTCGCGGCTGGCCTTGCGGTTGGTCAGCGTGTGGATCTGTTCCGGGCGGTAGGCGAGCGTCTTCACGAGGAAGAGCTGCATCGACTTCACATCGCTGGCAGAACCGGTCAGTTTCGCCTCGCGCATCTCATAATCGTCGATGCCGATCAGCAGCACGCGGTCGCCGGGAGAGCTTTCGATCGCGGGCGCCTGAGCAACGGGTGTTTGGGCAGCAGGCGTCTGGACCACAGGCGGCTGGACGGCGGGTGTCTGGACTGCAGGCGGCTGGGCGGCGGGTTCGCCGGTGGGGGCGTCTGGCGTTTCGGTCGTGGCGGCAGGCGCGCTATCGCCGGCGGGAGGGGTGGTGATGGCGAGGTTGGCGAGTTTCTGGCCGGACTGTCTCAGCTTCGTCCCAGCGCCGGCGCTGGTGGTGGTCGAGGCGACCTGATCGCCGGCGGCTGAAGCTTCGACATTCGGCACATCGCCCTCGGTCTTGGCGGCGATCCAGTCGCGGAAGGCGGCGACGCGGGTATAGACGCCGTAATGTTTAGCCTCGGCGCAGCCGGCACCCCAGCTGACGATGCCGAGCTGGATCCAGCTCTTGTCGGGGCGCTGCGCAACCAGCGGGCCGCCGCTGTCGCCCTGGCAGGCATCCTTGCCGCCTTCGGCATAACCGGCGCAGACATTGCGCTCGTCGATCGGGTTCATCCGCATCGAGCTGTCGCGATAGGCGGCGCGGCAATCCTCGCGCGGAACGATCGGCAGCTCGACTTCCTGCAGCTCGGTCGGCAGGTATTTGTCGTCCCAGCCGTGATCGGCCTTGGTATAACCCCAGCCTGTGACGACAGCCATGTGACCGGCGGCCTCGACCTCGTCATCCCCCGCCGAGGCGAGGACTGCAGGCCTGGAGACGGCGGATTCGGCAAGCTTGATCAGGGCGATGTCGTTGGCAAAGACCTTGCGGTCGAAATCCTCATGGATGACCACGTCTTCGACGGCAAGGCCGGGTTTATCCGGTCCGTCGACGGATATGACCTTGTCGATCTTCGACTTGCCCTCGACGATCAACAGGTCGCGGGCGAACAGATCCTGCTTGCCGGAGCGGCCGCTGGTGACGCAATGGGCGGCGGTCAAGATCCAGCGCGGCGCAATCAGCGAGCCGCCGCAATGGCCGCCGAAGCGACCGCGCTGTTCGGGATCGGGCGCCAGGATCTTGACCTGCCAGGGCCATTCGCCCTTCTTCGCAGCCTGGCCGCCGATGACACGGCCGCCATCCTCGCCGGCGAAATCGGTATCCTGCTGGCCCAGCGCAGGCGCAGCCAGGAGCAGCATGACGGAGGCAATAGTCAGGACCTTGCTGATCGACGCGCTCATAGCTTGGCTCCGGCGGAGGTATAGAGGACCGTAAATCCGAGGCGGGCGCCCTCGGGCAGGAATTCGCCGAGCCGCCTGGCGATGTTGCCGGCGGTGCGGCGCCTGTCGTTCTGTTTCAGGAACTCGACGAGCTCGGGCATTGGCTTTTCCGAGGTGACGGCAACCAAGAGATCGGTGCCGAACGGGGCGACGACGGAAAGATCGAGATCGAAGCTCGCCGGCATCTGCGCATCGCCATCCTTCTCGCCGGGATAGAGGAACTGCACGGTGCCATCGCCCGTGACGTCGAAGAGCACCAGCTTGCGGCCCGCTAGATCGGAAATCGCGACGCCGACACGCTCGCCCTCGCGATGGACGGTGTCGGACGGGGTGACGCGCACGGTCTGCGGATTAACCTCCGACAGCCGCTTCAGCGTGTCGAGCGCGGCCATCCGGTCGACGACGAAAGGCATGTCGCCGGCACCGATGCCGGAGGCGACGACATCGCCGCCGGCAATCGCCTCGCGCTTTTCCGGATCGAAGACAATGTCGGCATTCGCACCCTCTGTCAGCTTGAACGGCGTGATGGCCGGTCCAATGCCCTGCAGCACCGGTGCGGCGCCGAGGGCGGCAACGCCGATCGGCGCGGGCTCGGCGGGCGGCGGAGTGCTTGATTTCGCTACTTCTGTCGTCGTTCCCGCCCCTTCGTAATGGTAGACCACCGCGCGGTCGAGATCGGTTCCCGGCGGGCTTTCGGTAAAAATGTTCTGTCGCTGATCGGTGAACTGATAGACCGACTGGCGCACATATTCGAAGAGTTCGCGGCGGCTGACGGCGCCGTCGCCGTTGCGGTCGGCCGCCCCTTCGAAGGCGCGGGCCGTGGCATAACTCAGCGCGCCGCGTTTCTGCGGAATGCCGGGAATGGATATCTCCGGCGATTTGGTGTTGTCGTCGACGGCGGCGAGGAAGGTCAGCCGTTTGAAATCGAAGCCGGTGGAAAGCGCATCCGCCGTCGTCGAGATCGGCGCGAGATCGTCCTCCTCGATCGTATAGGACGGCGCCTGGCGCCAGGTGATCGCGGCGCCGCGCGGATCGACATCGCGGGTCAGGCCGCCGGCATGGCAGGTATCGGCGATGAAGACGACATCGGCGCCCTTGGCCTCGAGGTTGCGGATCAGCACCTTGAATTCGTCGCCGAAGATGCGTTCGCGCGATCCCGGCAGCCGGGTATCGAAGCCGGCGAGCACATAGACCTCGTCGCGGCCGCTCGGCTTCGAGCCCTTGACGCGCTCCGGCTCGCTCGACCCGTGGCCGGCGATGCCGAGCACGACGAGATCGCCGGCCCCTGCCCGCTCGGTGACGGCTTCGATCGCATGGAAGATGCCCTCGCGGTCGGCCTCGCCGTTCTTCAGCAGCGTCATGTCCTCGACGCCGACCGAGCGCAGCGAAAGCGAAAGATCCTCGGCATCGGCGACGGCGCCATGCAGCGGTGGAACGTTGCGGTAGAGGTCGATGCCGATCAGCACGGCTCGGACGGCGCCGCGATCGGGCGCTTCGATCGTCCTTGCCAGGCTGTTGGTGGCCGCCAGGCTGAGGAGGGCAAATGCGGCGGCCATGGAAACGGATGCGGACATGGCCAAACTCCCCTCGCCCCGGCTATTCGCGGCGCCATTCGACGCGGCGGTTCAGCGCATCGACATCGTCTTCGGTGAGGTTTGCGGTTGCCGTCACATCCACCGGCTCGGAGGCGCCACGGCCTTCAGCGTCGATCGAAGCGTCGATGCCGTGGCTCTTGAGGAAATCGGCGACGGCTTGGGCACGGCGCTCGGACAGCTTCTGATTATAATCGTCACCGCCGCGCCGGTCGGTGTGGCCGATCAGGATGACGCGGCCGGGCTTCTGCTCCTTCAGGGCTTCGAGCAATTCCTGGGCGGCCTCGGTGCCGATCGAGGTGAAGCTCGACTTGTTGAAGTCGAAGGTGATCGGCACGGGAATGGAGACCGGCACGATGCCGCGGACATTCTCGGAATAGATGCCGCCGAGCACACCGCTGCGGTGATCCTTCTCGGCCGGCACGAAGCTGCCTTGGGGATTGTCGCTCGTCGGGTTGGCGGCAAGGATGCGGGCCTGGGCGGCACGCTGGATCAGATCGGAGATCGTGTCTGCCGGCGGCGCCTTCGGCGTGCGGGTCTCGTTCTTGATGATCTCGATCGCCTGCTGGTAATCGGCGGCGGCATCGGCGAAGCGGCGGGCGGAGAAATAGATCTCGCCGAGCGTGGCGGAGGCCTGCCAGAGCACCTGCGGGCTATCGGCGGCGACAAGCAGCGGTTCGTAATCGGTGACCGGCTGGTTGGCGGCCATCATTTCCTGGGCAGCGGCAAGCCTGAGGGCCGCAACGCGGCGCTGGGCATTCACCTGGAACTGGCCGCAATCGGCGCTGACGGCGATCGTATCGGCCTCAGTCGCGGCGGCTGTGATATCCTTGGCGGCAACGGCGGTGTTGAGCTTGTCGAGAAGCGCGGTGCAGGCAGGCGTATCGGCGTTCGCGACCTCGATCTCTTCGCCGGCCTGGCTGGGTTCGGCCGAGCGGCCGAGGTTCAGCTGCGGCATCTTGATGCTGAAACCGCCGGGAAGCTTGAACTGCGGCATCTTGAGCTGCGGCATCGGCAGTTTCGGCATCGTGGTCTGCGACGATTGGGCCGGCTGCTTATACTGCTTTGGCTGTGTGTATTGGGTCGGCCGGGTGGACGAGGTGGTGTCGGCGGGGCCGATCAATTGCAGCTCATCGGCGGCAAGCTCCTGGCCGGGCGCCAGATTGGTGACGATCTTGTATTTCTTCGGCGGCTGTTGTGCGGCCTGCTCGACCGGCTTCGGCGCCACAGGCTTTGGGGCAGCCTTCGGTTTTTCCACCACCGTTTCCGGCTTCTTGGCGACTTCCTGTTTGATCACCGGCTTCGGTTTCGGTGCAACGGGCGGCTTTGCCGCCTGTTCGACCGGTGCGGGTTTTGCTGCGGGGGCAGCTGCAACAGGTGGTGCGGCAGGGGTCGGCAGCGCCGCCGGGCTGTCGACCGTCGTCAGCATCAGCGTCTTGCTGCTGATCTTGGTGCCGAGGCTGCGGGCTTCTTCAAGGCTGCGCGAAACGGCATCCATGCCGCCGTCAACCGAGCGGAACATGCCGCTGCCGCTGCCGCCGAGATCGGCGAAGATGTTCAGCGGCTTGGAAGAATAGAAGACCTTGATCTGCTCCTGTCCCACAGGGCCGGACACCTGCAGCCGGGCGCCGCTGGCCGGATCCGGCACCTGCACGCGCTTGCCGGCCCCGACTAGGGCGTCGGTCTGATACTTGTTGGGAAAAAGCTTTACGACGGAGCCGTTCGGCGAGACGTTCAGCACCGTGACATAGCTATTCTCGGTCGATTGAATGAACAGGCCGACAACTTCGCCGATGGCGTATTTGGCCTCGGCGCGATCGAAGGTGATGCTGACAGGCCCGGTCTGTGCCGGCGCTTCGGTCAGTGTGCGTTCGTTCTGCGCCTCGACGGCGGGAACCACCGAAAAGAACGAAAGAAAGGTGGCGGCGGCCAGGATGGCTTTGCGGTTGAGCATTGGAAAACCTCCTCTTCGAACAATCTCACACTGTGTTGAAGATGAGAATAGCACCGACCGGCGAAATTGGGATGGCTTTGCCTGTCTTGCTTGAGGGAGGGTTACAAATTATTTGGAACCTGCAAGAAACCGTCCCGAAAAAGCCGTGAGCAAGACTCGGGATCGGCAATATTCGCCGTCCGATGTCGTCTTTTCCACTTCGGAATTGCGCTTAGTTCTTGGGTTTCTGTCCAGCTGATTTCAAAATCGAGATCAGGTCGCTCATGCCCTCGGGCGAGGAATTGTAGAGCCAGAGAATATCCGGATTGTCGACCGTCAATTCCTTGCCGGGCACCGAGCCCATGTCGCGCCCTGGCGAGGTCGCATCCGGCAGCTTGGTTTGACCGGGTGTCAGCCCCTTCTCGCGTTCGTGCTCGGCAATGATCGCGGTCGCCGCGGCAAAGGCCTTTCCGTCATGCTGGCGGAGTGCCGCAAGCGAAGGGTTGCGCGCCGCCAGCGCATCCTCGGCCGGGCCGGCATGGGCGAGTTCAGGCATCTGCAGCACTATGAGGAGGCCGATCGACAGGGTTATGAGCCGGAATTTCGTCATCGTCGTCACATCCGTCTTATGGGCGCCACTGCGCGCGACCAGTGCTTGGATAACTGGCATCCCGACAATAGGCAGAGGCCGGAAAGATGGCAACGGCGCTCAGTGCCAATCGATTGGGAGGGGCGAAATTGGCTGGCTAGAGGATCTTCAACTGCTGCAGGCCGAGGCGGAGATCCCGCAGCATCTCGCCGAAGATCTCCTCGATCTGTCCTGTGGACCAGACGACCATGGTGCCGTAGGGCGAGCGCTTGCGCTGCATGAAGCCGGCCGTCTCGAAATCGATCAGCGTCTTGCGGCAGGTCTCGCTCGACATCACCGCCACCAGAAAACGGGCGAGATTGGACTGGTCGATCGCGCCTGGTTTATCGGCCCAGTTCTGGATCAGCCGCGGCTTGGTGTCGGCGGTGAACATCGAGGCGAGCGCCCGATCCTGCGACAGCCCGAGCCGCTGAAGCTTGGCCGGATCGCGGGTGAGCGACACCACGTAATCATTGTGCAGATCGGCGAAGCGCTCGATATCTTCAGCCGTGTTGATGCCGAACACTTTCATCGAATAGAGGAACTCGGCCATCAGATAGGTCGGCTCGGAGCGCAGCTGCGCCAGATGTTTGTCGTCGGTGCTTTGCGAGGCCGCGCAGACGCGATCGGAGAAGCCTATCCGGGCGGCACGCACCTGCTCCAGCAAGCTTATGTCGAGCGCCAGTTCGTCACCATTCCATTCCAGCATAAGCATTTCCCGCCGGCAAATCTTCGAGACGATGATCTTGTACTATCGCCGGCGCCGATCTCCAAATCGTTTGGAAAGCAACAGCTTGCTGACGAGGCGCATCTATCTTACCATTTCGAAGACTTGACGGTCACAGAGGGCCGAGCCGGCCTGACATCGTCCTGTTCGGGGGTCGAGGACATGCGTAGTTTTGGGTCGCATATTCTGATTGCCGCGGCACTTGCGGTCGCTTCGCCGGTTTTTGCCAAAGACCCGGTTTTAGCCAAAGACCCAGTTTTTCCCAAAGACACTGTGATGATCGAGCTTCGCAGCGGCGACGGCGGCCGCTCGGTCGGCATCATTTCCGCCAGCGAAGAAGTCGAGGCATCCGGTCCGGCGGCGATCACCGTCGGCGACGACGGCACCATCTATATTCTCGACCAGAATAACGGCCGCGTGCTCGCTGTCGACGCCGAACGCTCGCAGGCTGAGCCCGAAATCCTGCCTTTGCCGGAAAATGCGACGCCCGAAGATCTCGCCGTCGTCCACAACGAACTCTACCTCTGGTCGGACGGCGTCGTGCCGCTCGAGCGCTCCACCGAGGCCGACGGAAGGTCGCAGACGCTGCGCGCCGTCGATGGCGGCGATGCCGACGATTACACCCGTTCGGTCTTCGCCTCGATGGGCTCGGTGCCGCCGGGTCCGCTGAACAGCATAGTCGACGAGATCGGCCGCAGCACCAGCCGGCCCGAGGCCCGCCCGCCGGTCATTCAATATGTGCCGAGCCGCGGGCTTGGCGATATCGTTGCCGAGGTCTCGGCTGCAAACGACAAGGCCGAAATCCTGCTGCGGCGCAGCAGCTCGGAGGAGAATTTCCTGTCGCTGCCGCTGACCTCGGAGACAAGGATCGGCACCGTCGAACTTCTCGACATCGACACGACGGGCAGGCCCTATGCGCTGGTCGAACTGGTGCCGGCCGACCGGCCGGAGCGCACCGGCATGCTGGTGGTGCGCTTCACGCCGAACGGGGCGATGGACCGGGTCTACGACCTGCCGATCGACCCCGGTACGGTGTTTTCGAGACGCTTCGTGGCGATCGGCCCGCGCGGCGATGTGCTCTATTTAAGATCGCAGGAAAGCCGGGCGCAGGTGCTGCGGCTCGACGGCCGCGACCCTGGCGGCAAGCTTGCCGTCGCCCGGCCGGCAAAGCAGCCGAATGCCGGCAAGCCGGGCAAGGGGCCGAAGGTGGCGATCGTGCCGAAGTCTCGCAGCGACGTCATCGAGCGGGCGATCGGCTTCGAGACGCTGAACTGGCTGGTCACATCGACCGCCTATGGCAAGGATCCAGGCCCCGGCTGCATCAACATGAACCGGCTGCGCCGGCCGATCTATCTGATCGGCAAGCAGGGACAGACGGTCAAGGGCGTTCCCTATTGCTGGGGCTGCAAGACGCGGCTCGAGGATTTTATGGACGGCGTCGAGAAGGGCCAGACCGCCGGCAATGTCTGCACCAAGAGCGCGCCGCAATCCAACATCCTCGGCGTCGATTGCTCCGGCTTCGTCAGCGACGCCTGGGGCCTGAAGATGCATGTCTCGACGCGTGCCATTCCCGATATCACCAAGCGCGTCTCCGACCCCTGGTCGATGCGGCCGGGCGACGCGTTGAACAAGCCCGGCTCGCATGTGCTGCTGTTCATGCGCTTCACCGACGACCGCAAGGTTGAGGTGATGGAGGCGTCGCCAAACGCCTGCAAGGGCCGCGTCTGCCGCAACACCTATTCGCTCGGCAGCCTGTTGATGCGCGGCTACCAACCGGTGCGCTTCAAGGGGCTGGATGGGTGAAAGGCCTCATGCCGGCTGTAACAGGACGGGAAAAGCGATCGTCCCGTCGCGACCATTTGAGCGGCCACCTCCTCGATTTCTTCAGTGGCACCGAGAGAACTGCTTCAAATTCTAATTCTTGACGATGGATACAGTGCCGGCTGTTCGATTCTCATCAAGGCGGCGATCGATCGATTGATTCGTCTGCGGTTTTGCTCCCATCTGCGATTTCGGGCTTTGGGCATTTTTCGACGCGGAAATGATGTGGGTGTCCTTCCAGATCCGGTCTCTTGCGCCGCCGGTAGGCCTACCACCAGCTTTGATTCGCCAGCCCACACATTATCTTCTCCAGCTGCGCGATCTCGGTCGCGGAAACTTCGTGGGACCTGTCGGGCAGGATGTCGCAATGCAGCCGAGCGCGCGCCCGTGCCAGTGCCTCCGCCGTATGGGCGAAGGCATCGACGGGGATCCATGGATCCTTGTCGGAGCCCGTCAGATAGACCGGCAGCCTGTCGAGGTCGGCGAAGGGGCGGTCGCATGTCTGCGTGCCGACGCGGCAACCGGTCAGGGCTGCCATTGCGCCATGCCAGGGCCCGTGCTGCATGGCATATTCCAGCGCCAGGCAGGCGCCTTGGCTGAAGCCGCCGATAACGAGCGGCTTCGGATGGGCCTGGCCGTTCGACAGTCCTTGGACCAGATCCCTGATATAGCCGATGGACTGCTCCAGCTGCTTGCGGGTCCAGTCCGTCAGCACGTCGGTGGCGCGGGCGTCGTACCAGCTGTTGGCGCGCGCGCGGGGCAGAAGGTAGGCGATGCCCTTCGTCCTCAGCCTGGAAATCACCTGCTCCTGCATGTCCTCGGGCGACTGGGTTCGCCCATGGATGAAGACGCAGTGAACCAAGGCCTCCTCGGGTGGCACGCCGAGGAGGAGCGGTGCGTCGTGGTGCGACATCGGCATTGGCTCAAAAATTCGCCGGTTCTAGTCCGGCGATCAGTTCCTGCTTGCGGCCTTCGAACCACGGCGGGAAAACCAGCGTGGTGCCGATCTGGTCGGCGGGTTCGTCGAGTGCCCAGCCACCCTCGACGGACCATGCGATTTCGAACAGCGCGCCGCCCGGCGAACGGACATAGCAAGACTTGAAATAATTGCGGTCCTTCTGGTCCGACACGTCGGTGAAGCCCAGGCCTTCGATATGCGCCTTGAGCTTGAGCTGGTTTTCCTCGTTGCCGGTGTTGAGTGCGAGATGGTGGATCGTTCCACCCGCCAGCGTCCAAGTGCCCTGGGGGCCGTTCGACTCGTGCAGCACTTCGACCATGCTGGTCGGTCCGCCGGGATTCGGCACCGAGAACATCAGGCCTTCGTCGCTGTCTGCTTCCTTCGTCATCGACATTCCGACGCCGAGGAAGTCATCCATCGCGGTGCGGTCGAAAACGGCGATCGCCGCGCCGTAGATGCCCTTGATGCCATGCACCGCAACAACGCCCTGTGCCTCGTTGACGATCGAGGCGCGGTTGTCCGCAGGGCTCTCGACCAGTTCGTGCGGAATGCCGCAGGGATGCTTGAAGGCAACGCGGGTGATGCCGAAGCGCGAAATCTTGGCTGCCTCGACGCCCTTGCCGTTCAGCCGGTCGATCCAGTAGCCGGCGGAGCCGACGGGAATGGCCATCTGGATGATCTTGGACTGATTGGTGCCACGCCGGCCGAAAACACCGGGTTTCCGGAACGGGAAGGTGGTGATGATGGTGGAGGCATCGCCGTTCCGAGAGCCGTAATAGAGGTGGTAGACGGGGATCGTGCCGTCAAATAGCACGGTGCGCTTGACCGAATGGAGGCCGAGCACTTTGGTGTAGAAGTCGTAATCTTCCTGCGCACCGTCGGTGCAAAGCGTCAGATGATGATATCCGCTGATAAGGGCCATGTTTTCCTCCTCCGGAAACGGTCTCCAATTCCGGACGCGGGTCCTCCCCCGCGTTCATCCGGAGCCACGGTTGCCGGCAGAGCGAGCCGCGCGTCGTGATCGTCACAACTATAGCCGATGCAATCGCCTGTTGATTGACATTATTCATAGGAGTTATAGCAAATTGCTATGAAGATCGTCGAAGCTCATCTCGTCCAGCTGGCCGCCGTTATCGAAACCGGTGGCGTGACCGAAGCCGCCGCGATGCTCGGCATGACACAGTCGGCGGTGTCACGCACCATCTCCATCCTGGAAAAGCGCATCGGCGAGCCGCTTTTCGTCTCTGGCCGCCGGCCGATGCAGCCCACCCCGCTCGGCGAGCAACTGGGCCAGCAGGGCAAGTCGATCCTGGCATCGTCGCGCAAGGCGATGGAGATCATCCGCAGCTTCAAGTCGGGATCGTCCGGCCGGGTGCGCATCGGCGGCGTGCCCTTCTTCATGGATGCCGTCGTCTCGCCGATGATCGCCTCGTTCCAGCGCGGCGAGCCGGGTATCATGGTGCACCAGTCCTATGGCAATTATCCCGACCTCGTCGCCGAACTGGATTCTGGCCAGATCGATCTCGCGGTCACGCCGACCGGGTCGGTCGACATGCGAGCCGATCTTCATTTTGAGTCGATCCTGCCGGCACGCAACGTGCTCGCCTGCGGCGCCGGCCATCCGCTGGTACGCAAGCGCAGCGTCGCGACGGAGGATATCGTCAACTACCCCTGGGTCGCACCGCTGCCAGGCTCGCCTCTAGTGCTCGACCTGCACAATATCCTGCTGACCCTCGGGCTCGAGGAAGTCGGCCTGCGCTATGCCGGCGGCTCGCTATTCAGCGTCGTGAACTATCTTGCCGGCACCGACGCGCTGGCGATCCTGCCGCATTCCGTGGCCTATGCCTTTCGCGGCGAAAACAAGATCACTATCATTCCGCTCGACATTCCGCAGCCCGAAAGGGTGCTGGGGATCATGACCCGCAAGAAGCCCTATTCGAACCCCGCCGGCCGCAAGTTCCTGGGCCATCTCAGGCGGGAGTTCTCCGAACTACGCCGTGCGGTCGAGAAGCATGAAAAGACGATTCACTGGGTCCAGGGACCGTTCATGGGCGAGCGCGAGCGCAAGACCGCCACGGAATAGGATTCGCGCGCAAAAACAAGGACGCGGCGACCGCGTCCTCCTACGATGCCCTATGTCTAAAGCTATCAAGCCTTGCAGCGGGACAGCACGAAATCGTGCGTCACATCCCAGAAGTCGTCGGCGAATTCATAGGTCCTGGCACGCCCGGGATCATGCACCTTATCAAACTTGGCGAGCAGGCTTTCCTTGACCCCGAAGACCGCGTCCGAATGGATATAGGGATCGTCGGGGTCGAAGATATGCGTCGTCAGCGTCTCGAAGCCACCGGCGCTGACGATGTAATGAAGATGCGCCGGACGATAGGGGTGGCGGCCGAGATTGCCGAGCAACTGGCCGACAGGGCCATCGTCCGGGATCGGGTAGTATTTCGGCTTCACGGCACGGAACCAGTAATGTCCGTCCGGCCCAGTTCGGAAAATGCCGCGCAGGTTAAACTCGGGCTGGATACCCTTCTGCTGCACGTCGTAGAAACCCTCGTCATTGGCCTGCCAGACATCGATCACGGCATTGGCGATCGGCCTGCCTTCCGTGTCGAGGATGCGGCCCTCGATCACCATGTCCTCGCCCTTGCTGTCGAGGCAGATATTGGCACCCATCGGCAATTCCGGCGCATCGGCCACGTGGAAGGGGCCGAGCACCGTGCTCTCGGAGGCGCCCGAGGGTTTTCTGTTGTTGATCGCGTCGACCAGCATCGAAACACCAAGCACGTCGGACAGCAGGATGAACTCCTGCCGCCATTCGTTGCACATCTGGCCGGTGCGGGTGAGGAACAGGATGGCCTGCATCCATTCGTCCTGCGTCGGCTCCAGTTCCTTCACCGTCTCGTGCAGCTTGCGGGTGATGACTTCCATCACTTGCTTCAGCCGCTCGTCCTTGGCGCCGGCATTGCGGCCGGTCACGACCTCGACCGAGTTCTCCTCGGTGAAATAGCCCTTCTCATGCGCTTCCATGTTCGCCTCACCGGTCCAGGATTGTTTTCAACACGCGGCGCAGTTCGCCGGCGGGATCGGCCGCCAGGCCTTCCGAACGCCAGGCGACGTGGTGGTCGGGCCGCACCAGGATGACGCCGGCATCGCCGACTTCGCGGGCGCGGGCCCAATCGCCATAGTGATCCTGCCATTGTTGCCGAGGCCCGATGATATGGGTGGCGATCGGCAGATTGAGTTCGGCGGACAAGGCCTCAGCCGCATCAACCCAGCCGCGGCCGCCGATGCCGGTCAGGATGGTGAACCTGCCATGGCCACAGAGATCGAGCGTCGAGGCTTTCTTGTTGCCGTCGCCGAACAGCCAGGCATGCGGCAGACGCGCGCCGGGCCAGGTCGTCTGCTCGAAATGCAGTTCGTTGTCCTGCGTGAAGGCGGGCTCGGGCTGGTCCTCAACTGCGACTGCCGCTGACTTGTAACGATGATTCATCTCGACGCCGTGGGCGTCGAATTCGTAGACCTTGAAGGCGATCGCCTCGCGCAGAGCAGCCCGCTGGGTCTCGGCCGCGGGCGTGTCGTCGCAGCGACGGTCCATATTCTCCTGCATCTTCACCGGATCGATGGAATCGAGCAGGCCGAGCGCGCCGAAGATCGGGCCGAATTCTTCGATCGACTGGTTGGCACGGGTGACGATCTGCTTGGCGACAGGCGCGCGCTCCTCGGTATAGGTCTCGAGCAGGCCGGGGCCGGCCTGGCCCCTGACGACCATGGCGAGCTTCCAGGCGAGGTTGAAGCCGTCCTGGATCGAGGTGTTGGAGCCGAGCCCGTTCGACGGCGGATGGCGGTGGATCGCGTCACCTATGCAGAAGACCCGGCCCTTGTGGGCGCGCGCGGCATAACAATTGTTGACCGTCCAGGTCGAGACCGAGGTGACTTCGATGTCGATATCGGGATCGCCGATCAGGTCGCGGGCCACGCCCTCGGCAAAGGCATTGTCGACATCGGGCACGCCCTGGGTGATATCGTAACCCCAGTTGATCAGCCACTCGTTCCACGGCCGGATCATGCGGACGAGACCCATGCCGATGCCGCCGACATTCGAGCCCGGCTGCAGCACCCAATAGAGCACCGAGGGACGGTGGGCCACATAGCGCGTAAGATCGGCCTTAAACACGATGTTCATCGAGCCGGCGACGCCCATCTTGCCCTCGAACGGCAGGCCGATATGCTGCGCCACCAGCGAGTTGCCGCCATCGGCTCCAACAAGATATTTCGAGCGGATGGTGAAGTCCTTGCCGGTCAGCCGGTCGCGGCAGGTCGCCGTCACGCCATCGGCATCCTGCACGTGGCTGACATATTCCGTCGACATCCTGGCCTGCGTGCCACGCGAGCAGGCGGTCTTGAACAAAAGCGGCTCCATGAAGGTCTGCGGCAAGTCGTTCATCTCTGTCGGCGAAGACAGCAGATGCTCCGCCTTGGACTTCGGATGGTTACCCCAGGTCTTAAGCCGGCCCAGCTCCTCGCCGGCAATGGACGTGCAGAACACGTTCTCGCCCATGATCTCCTGCGGGCTGCAATGGAGATAGGCCTCGGCCTCGACCTCGCGGCCGAGGTCGCGCAACACCTCCATGGCCCGTTGGTTGGTGATGTGGGCACGCGGCGTGTTGGCGAGCCAGCGATAGCGGTTGATCGCCATGTTCTCGACGCCATAGGTGGCGAGCAGCGCCGCAGTGGCCGAGCCCGCCGGGCCGGTTCCAATGATCAATACGTCGGTTTCGATGTCAGCCATCAGGCACTCCCTCGTTCGTCTTTGTTTTTGGGCTGGTCCGCCAGGATGCGGCGGACGGGAAAGAGCTGGATTCCGGTGCGGTCGGTGAATAGGCCCCACAGGCCGCGCGGCGCAAACAGCATGATCAGAATGCCGATCAGGCCGAGGATCAGCAGATACCAGGAGCCGTAGTCGGCAAGCAGGTTCTGCAGGATGTAGAAGACGATCACCCCGACGATCGGCCCTTCGATCGTGCCGATGCCGCCGATCACGACGATGAAGATCACGTAAGCCGTCCAGTCCGGTACCGAGAAGGCGGCGTCCGGCGAGATGCGCGCCTTCTGCACGTAGATCAGCGCACCGGTGAGGCCGGTCGCCAGCGCTGCGACCAGATAGACGAAGGATTTGGTCCAGAGCGGGTCGACGCCGACGGAGCGCGCCGCCTCGCGGTTGTCGCGTACGGCAGCGAGGCCAAGTCCCCGCTTGGATCGCAGCAGCTTGTAGATCGAGCCGATGGTAACCACCGCCAGGAGCAGCGCCAGCCAGTAGCAGACGATGTCGGTCGCCTGCGGCCCACGCATGCCCAGCAGATCGGCGACGAAGCGGACGCCGAACATATCACGCGCAGCACCCGAGGGCAGCGAGGTGCCGGTGCCGCCGCCCAGTGCCTTCCACTGTGCGAGCGAGAGCCGCACGATCTCGGCGATCACCCAGGTGCCGATCGCGAAATAGGCTCCGTGCAGGCGGAACACGAAGAAGGCGGTCGGTACGGAGAGCGCGAGCGCCGCAAGCCCTCCGAGCACGATGGCCGCCATCGGATCCATTCCAAGCAGGCTGACGCCGCCGAACATCGCATAAGCGCCGAAGCCGACGAAAGCTTGCTGGCCGACGGAGACGAGGCCGGCATACCCCGCGAGCAGGTTCCAGCACTGCGCCAGCACCAGCATGGTCAGGATGGAGAACAGGCCCTGGATCACGGCACGCGGCGCGAAGAGCGGCGTTGCGGAGGCGAGAGCCACCACCGCGAGGATCAGCAGGATGGAAACCAAGGAACCGCGCGTGCGCGTCGAGACGGACCAGGATGTGGAAACGTTGCCTGCCATCTCAGTCCACCGCCCGAGGGAAGAGGCCGCGGGGCCGGACGATCAACACCAGCAGGAAGGCGACATGCCCGGCGAGAATCTGCCATTCCGGATTGACCGCCGCACCCACCGTCTGCGCCACGCCGATGATGATGCCACCGGCCAGCGTACCCCAGAACGACCCCAGCCCGCCGATGATGACGGCCTCGAAGGCATAGATCAACCGCGCCGGCCCCATGGTCGGATCGAAATTCGCACGAGTGCCAAGATAGAGCGCGGCGATTGTCACGACCATCATCGCGATGCCGGTTGCGGTCGCGAAAATCCGTTCGGCCCGGATGCCCATCAGACCAGCAGTGGCGCTGTCGTCGGATGTGGCGCGGAAGGCGCGGCCGAGCGAGGTGCGATAGAACAGCAGGTTGAGCGCCACGATGACGCCAACGGCGGAAAGGAAGGTGAGCAGCGGCATCGTGCCGATGCTGATCGGCCCGACCTGCAACGAGGCCGTTTCCAGCGCGCCCGCCGAGATGCGACGGCTGTCGGCCGAAAAGCCTTGGAGAAGCCCGTTCTGGATGACGATCGAAAAGCCGAAAGTCACCAGCAGCGGCGGCAGAATATCGTCGCCAAGTGTGCGGTTGAGTACGAGGAATTGCAGCGCCCAGCCGAGTGCGAACATCACGGGCAGCGCCACCAAGGCGGCAAAGAATGGATTGAGCCCAAGCGCAGAGACCAGCAACAGCACCAGGAAAGCGGCCAGCACGATCAGATCACCATGCGCGAGATTTACCAGCCGCATGATGCCGAAGACGAGGCTCAGTCCCGCCGCGAAGAGCGCGTACAGGCCGCCGAGCAGAATGCCCTGGATGATCGTGTCGAGCCAGCTCATCGCGCATGCGCTCCGAAATAGGCCGCGTGGATATCCTCGCGGCTGAGTGTTGCCGGCGTGCCCGTCAGCGTCACCCGTCCCTCCATCATGCAATAGACCCGGTCGGCCACCTTCAGAGCCTGGCCGATATCCTGCTCGACAATGACGATTGCCGCGCCGGTCGCGCGGATCTTGGGAAAGGCCGCATAGATGTCCTTGACCACGACGGGCGCGAGGCCAAGGCTCACCTCGTCACAGAGCAGGACCCGCGGATTGGACATCAGTCCCCGGCCGATCGCCACCATTTGCTGCTGGCCGCCCGAAAGCGCCATGCCGGGCTTGTGCCGCCGCTCCTTCAGCACGGGAAAGAGCTCGTAGATTGCATCCAGTGTCCAAGTGCCGTCGCCGCTGCGGCCGTATTTGCCGATCAGCAAATTCTCCTCGACCGACAGCGAGGGAAAGAGGCGCCTGCCTTCCGGCACCATGGCTATGCCGAGCCGCACGACGTCGGGCGCGGACAGCGCGCCGATCTCGGCGCCGGCAAAGCGGATATGGTTTGGCGCATTGCGGATCAGCCCGGAGATCGAGCGCAGTAGCGTCGACTTGCCGGCGCCATTGGCGCCGATCACGGCCACCGTCTCGCCTTCGTTCAGCATCATGTCGACACCGAACAGCGCCTGGAAGTCGCCATAGAAGGCCGTCAGGCCGTGTGTCTCGAGCACCGCCATTAGACCTCGATCCCGAGATAGATTTCGCGTACCTCTTTCGAAGCCATGATGGTGTCGGGATCGCCGATGCCTATCACCCGACCGAAATGCAGCACGACGAGCCGGCTGACCACGGAAGTCAGAGCATGCAGCACATGTTCGACCCAGATGATCGACACGCCACGGCCGTGGATCTCCCGAATCGTCTCGACGAGCTCCTGACATTCTCCTTCCGTCAGGCCGCCGGCGATCTCGTCGAGCAGCAGGATCTTGGGGTCGGTGGCTAGCGCCCGGGCGAGTTCGAGTCGCTTGCGCTGCAGCAGCCCAAGCGTCCCCGCCGGCTGGTTCGCCTTCGGGTAAAGCCCGATCTTGACGAGAATGTCGACGCATCGATCGCTGACTTCGCGCTCGGTCTTGCGTGAGCCGAAGGCCGCTGCGACCAGCAGGTTCTCGAAGACCGTCAGCTTTTCGAACGGCTGCGGGATCTGGAATGTCCGGCCGATGCCGGCAAGACATCGCGCCATCGGCGGCTGCCGCGTCACGTCGACGCCATCAAGCCGGATGCTGCCTGCGTCGACACGAATGTTGCCTGTTATCAGGTTGAAGAGGGTAGATTTGCCGGCTCCGTTCGGCCCGATCACTCCGAGCGCCTCGCCACTTTCCAGCGCAAACGAAACCTGGTCGGCGACTTTCAGGGCGCCGAAGCTTTTCGATAGCTGGTCGAGCACGAGTAAGGGCATCAGGGTCTCGGGTTTCAGGCTTCCGTTGCACTGGCGGCCGGGGCTGAGCGCCGGGCCGATCGCGCGGTAGGTCCACCGCCTGGGCGTTGGCTCAGGCGATGGCTTCCATCTTGCCGCCCATCGGGATATTCGGCGCCGTCTGGTTGTCGACGATGATGAGGTCGTAGCCGCCGCCGTCCTTTAGGCGCCACTGGCCGCCGACAAGCGGAGTCTTGGCGATGTTCTTGGTCGCGAAAGGCGGTACGTTTGCGCCGTCCCAGGCGACCCTGCCGACGATCGTCTCGAGGTTCGTGGCGGCGATGGCCGAAATCACGGCCGCGCTGTCGTTCGGATCGGCCCGCTTCATCACGTCAGCCGCCACTTCGAACAGCGCATGGATGAAGCCGATTGGCTGGGTCCAGGGACGACTTGTCGCCGCTGTGAAGCCGTCCGCAAGATCCTTGGAGCTCTGGCCGGTCAGCGATGACTTGAACGGATGACTTGCCGACCACCAGACTTCGCTCGAGAGGTTGTGGCCGTTCTTGCCGAGCGCCTCGACCGCCTGAGGGAACAGGATAGCCTTGCCGATGGAGGCGACCTTCGGCTTGAAGCCCTGCTGCTGCGCCTGGTTCCAGAAAGTGGTGAAGTCCGGCGGGATCATCACGCCGGTGATGATCTCGTCGCCATCCGACTTGAAGGCGTTGATCTGCGCGGAAAAATCGTCAGTCAGGTTCTGGTAGCGGCCGGGGTCGTTGAGCGTATAGCCGAGCTTGTCCAGGACCGGCGGGAAGCCAACCTGCTTGTCACCCCAGGCATTGCCGTCGCCGTCATTGGGGAATAGGCCACCGACCTTCTTGTTGGTCGTCACCTGGCCCCACATGTTGGTATAGACGGCGATGACGTCTTCAAGGCCCCAGAAGAAGTGGAAGGCGCTGTTGAACGGTTTCCACGACGACGGGTCACCCGGATTGGCCTGCTGGCCGATGAACCAGGGCTGCCACGGCGCCATGGTCGAGATGCAGGGCACTTCCTCGGCCTCGCAGGTCGTCGCCACCGGGTTGGTCGTCTCGGGCGTCGATGCGACCAGCACCGCATGCACCTCGTCGGTGACGATCAGTTCCTTAGCGACTTCGGCGGCGCGGTTCGGGTTGGACTGGCTGTCCTTTACCACGACTTCGTAGTTCAGTCCGGCGGCTTTGGTCGCCGCCATGAAGCCGTCAATGATGAACTTGTCGGCTTCGGCGAAGGCGGCCAGCGGGCCGCTCTGCGGGCTGACATAGCCAAGCTTGATGGGGGCACCCTGTGCGATGGCCGGCATGCTCAGCCCCGAGGTCGCCGCCACTGCTCCAGTTGCGGCCGCAGATTTCAGCAAATCACGTCTCGTAAACATATGCCTTCCTCCTCCCAAAAGAATTCAATATGGCGGACGGTGTCCGCTCCATGCGTCCTGCAAGAGCGCGCGGATCAATCCATGATCGATCGGCCGCGGGTTCGAGTAGGGACTTCTGGTGGCGATCTCGGCCGCGCGGTCCAGATCAGCCTCGCTGAGGCCGAAATCCCTGAGCGCCTTCGGCGAGCCGATTGATTTCGCGAAGTCGTAAAGCGCCTGCCCGGGCGTGCCGCCACCGAAAATGTCCGAGATCGGCTTCATCAGTTCCGGCACGGCTGATGCATTGAAGCCGATCGTGTGCGGCAGCATGATCGCATGCGTCTCCGCATGCGGCGTGTCGAAACTGCCGCCCAATGTGTGACAGATCTTGTGATGTAGCGACATCGAGGTCTGGCCGAGCACAGTGCCGCAAAGCCACGCGCCGTAAAGTGCTTTCTCGCGGGCTGAACTGTCACGCGGGCTTTCGATAATAGCAGGCAGCGCTTCCTTGAGCGCCCGCATCCCGTCGATGGCCATCATTGACGTGATCGGGTTGCGGTCCGGCGCATAGAGCCCTTCGGCGGCGTGCGCGATGGCGTTCAGGCCGCTGGTGATGCTCATGCCGACGGGCAAGCCGAGTGTTAGCTCCGGGTCGTAGATGACGACCTCGGGTGTGATTTTCGGGCTGCGCACGGTGGTCTTGGCGCCGTTCTCCGTCTGGCCAAGGATCGGGGTCACTTCGGAACCGGCATACGTCGTCGGCACGACGATTTGCTGGATATCGGTGCGATAGGCCATCGCCTTGCCGAGCCCGGTGGTCGAACCGCCGCCGAGCGATACGACGCAATCCGCGGCGACCTCGGCCGCGCGCGCGACGGCGCGCTCGGTAACCTCGACCGGCGTATGCATGGTCGCATCGGTGAACGTGCCGACCGAAAGCGAACCCAGCCGCGTCGACAGGGCCTGCGCATCCGCCGCCTGATGCGACGTCGAGAGCACCAGCGCGCGCCGGCAGTTTAACGCCTCGACCCATTTGCCCACATCCGCGCTCGCTCCGTTGCCGAAGACGATACGTGCAGGACTTCCCTGGTAGCTGAACGACAGCGTCATGTCGCGCCACGTCCTTTCTTCGCCCTCACCATGACGAAGGTAAAGTCGAGTGTTGAACTCTCGCCTTTGCCTGATGGCTTGAACTCGCCGATCAGCTCTTCCTTGACGCCAAACAGGGCATCACGGGCGAGGTTTGCATCGCCGCCGTCATAGACATGCGTGCTGATCGTCTCGAAGCCATCCGCCTTGATCAGGAAGTGCAGATGTGCGGGGCGCCGGAGTGGAAAGCCAAGGCCGCCAAGCATCTGGCCAACCGGCCCGTCGCAGGGCACGGCATAGCCGCCCGGCCGGACTGTCTTGTAGCGGAAATCGCCTTTGGTGTCGGCTGTGAACACGCCGCGAAGATTGAATTCGGGTTGTTGGTCCGGTTGCTGGTTCTCGTAGTAGCCTTCATTGTTGGCTTGCCAGGTCTCGATCGTGGCACCCGCGACGGGCTGCCCATCGAGATCCTGTACATGGCCGGCCACCGCCAGAACGGGGCCGACGCCGTCGAGTGAGATATTGGAGTCGAGCGCTAATCGGGGTGCGTCGGCACGATAGAATGGCCCGCGCACCGTATTGGGCGTTGCGCTCTTCGGCCGGCGGGTATTGATCTCCTCGATGAGCGCGGTGACCCCCAAAAGGTCCGAAAGCAGCACCCATTCCTGCCGCCGTCCATCACTGGCGTGACCAACCTCGGTGAGGAATTCCACCGTCCGTCGCCAGTCGGCATGGGTCGGACGCGTCTCGCGGATGAGCTCGTGCAGGTGTTCTATGAAGGATACCATGAAAGCTTGCAGAGGCCCCTCCGCATGCTTGTCGAGCCGCTCGGCCACAAGCTGCGCAGAATTGCGCTCGCTGAACGTTATATCTGGCATGACTCCTCCCATGACGATAACTTAGCAGCCCGGAACTGAATGCTTGATAATTTTTTTCGTGATTTGTATGCGTATTTGTTATGAAGATCGACGAGCGACATCTGGTGCAACTTGCGGCGGTCGTCCAGGCAGGAGGCGTGACAGAAGGTGCGACGCTGCTGGGGCTTAGCCAGCCGGGAGTGTCGCGCACGCTTGCTATGCTGGAAAAGCGGCTCGGCGAGCCATTGTTCATCAAAGGCCGAAGGCCACTGCAGCCGACGCCGCTCGGCCGGGCCCTGGCAGACCACGGCCAGGCCATGCTCATGGCGTCGCGCAAGGCGTCCGCGTTGGTCGAAGGCTTCCGGCACGGCCGGACAGGGCTCGTGCGCGTTGGCGGCACGCCGTTCTTCATGGACGCGCTCATCGCAGGCATGATCGCCGGTTTCCAGAACGATTTTCCCGAAGTCCGTATCGAACAGAGTTATGACTATCTTCCCGAGTTGCGCGCGGCGATCGTCGCCGACCGCATCGACCTCGCCATCTGCCCGATCGATATGCTCGACGAGGGATCGGGGATGCGTTTCCAGGAATTGCTGCCGGGCCGGAACGTCGTGGCCTGCCGACTTACCCATCCGCTTTTGCTCAAGCGCAAGCTGACCGGGCCCGATTTGCTTGAGTATCCCTGGATAGCGCCGCCGCCCGGCAGTCCGCTGCTTGCCGACCTGCGCAGCCTCGTTCTCTCGCTCGGCGCAACGGAGACCAAGATCCGCTATGCTGGCGGGTCGCTGACCAGCGCGATCAACTACATGAAGGAGAGTGACGCGCTCACCATCCTGCCGCACAGCGTGGTTTTCGCCTATCGCAACGACAAGGCGATCACCGCCCTGCCGGTCAACATCCCGCATCCGGAACGCGCGCTCGGCTTGCTCAGGCGCACAGGAGACGTGGGCGCACCGGCTATCGAGGCGTTCTCGACGCATATTCGCAAAAGTTTTGAGAATCTGAGGCATCTGATCAAGCGCCACGAACAGTCCGTGATCTGGGGGATGTGAATTCGTGGCTGGCGGCGGGTGCCGCCACGCCGAATGTCAGAATGTCGCCGAATCGTCCGGCCACAGCATGACCGGTGCCGCGACGGTGTCGACCACCGGACCGAGGCCGTGCCAGGCACGGTTGGCGTAGACCAGGGCCTCGGCCTGCCGCGTGGCATGTGCACCGGGCGAGACCGATGTCAGCTCAGCCGTGACCAGACATGCCCCCCGCGTCTCCAGCCGACCTCGAAGTTCGGCCCGGAACCAGAGCTCGACCTGAGGATAATAGGGCTCGCCGCCTTCGAGCCGAGCCCATTGAACATCTGGCCCGAAGCGATCGCCGCCCGATGTCGCGCAGAGCCGGGCGAGCTGCATGTCGGCGCGGCGAACGAAGTGGACGACCACCGATGCCGCCCGCTCCACCACTTTCGCACTCGACGAGGATGCCGAGAGCGAAAAGGCGACCATGGGCGGCACCGCGCTGATCGAGATCAGTGAGCTCACCGTCAGCGCCACCGGACCTTCCCCCGCATCGGCCGTGATGATCGCCACGCCCGACGGGTGATGCCGGAACGCTGCCATGAAGGCTTCGGTGATGCCTTGGCCACCGCCAGCGGCACCCGTTTCGGCCGCCGCCACCTTGCCCGGCATGCCTCTCGCGGCCGCGCTCATTTCTTCTCGATCAGGTCGTAGAACTGCCAGACGCGATCGCTCCATACGCCGGCAATGTCGCGGCCGGCGGCGGCGACGATGTTGGGATTGATCGTGAAATGGTTCGCCGCCGTCAGCATCTCGCGATAGATCCGCTGCATCACGCCGTAACGCAACGAAGCGCCGCCGAGCGCGCGGTAGACGAAATGGCAGGCATCGACGCCGCCCTCATGCACTTCGGACTTGGCGAGATGCACAAGGCTTATCTGGCGGGTCGTCATGCGGTTGCCGGCTTCGATCGAGGCCTCCACGTCGCGCCAGACCTCGAACAGGAGGGCGCGGGCGGCGCGGACTCGGGCCTCCGCGCGGCCGAAATCGAACCAGAACTTATCGCTCTCGCCCAGCATGCCGGCACGGCCAGTCTTGGTCTTGGCATATTTGGCAGCTTCGTCAAGCATGCGACGTGCCGCACCGATCGCCCACCCGGAATGGCCTATGGCAGCGAGGCCGACGACGCCGAGGCTGAAGAATTCCTTCATACGCTGCGGCTCGGCGGTCAGAATCGGGAACACCATGTCGTCAGGAATGAAGACATCGTTGGCGGCATAGTCGATGCTGCCCGTCGCCTGTAGGCCGAGTGAATTCCAGTTCCCGAGCAACTCGTGCTCTCCGACTGGCGCATGGGCGCAGAGCACGATCACGTTGCCCTTGTCGTCCTTCGCCGGGTGACCGTTTCCATCGTCGAGCAGCGCTGCCGTATGGGTATAGGTAGCGTGGTAGATGCCGCTGGCATAGGCCCATTTGCCGTTCAGCCGATAACCGCCATCAACCTTCTTCAGCATGCCCGTCGGCGTGCCCTGGCCGGAAAACCGGTTATCGGTCTTGCCGTCGAACAGGCGGCCGATCGCCGTATCGGGCAGGAAGGCCGCCGACATCGCGCCGATGCAGGTGTGCACCATCGAGATCCAGCCGGCCGCGCCGCTGTGATAGGTGATGGCTTCAATGAGCTGAAGTCCCTGGGTCGGCGACAGCTGCGCACCACCGATATCCTCGCCGGCGAAGACATGGCTCATCCTCAGCGGCTTGAGCGCCTCGAAGGTCTCCTCGTTGAGGCGGCCGAGCTTTTCATTTTCCTCGGAATTCTTGTCGAGGATCGGGCCGACCTTGTCGACATGGGCCAGGAGGGACGCGAAGTCCGTCTTCGTGCCCCAGTAGCCTGATGCGTGCTTGATTAGTGCATTCATGACAATTCCTCCTTGATAGACCTGATCATAAAGCCCGCCTGACGGCGCCGCTCCTTTGGTTTCACCCGGCGAGGAAGTCGCCGATGGCAGTGACGGTGCGCGGATCTTCCTGCATAGCGAAATGGCCGACCTCCTTGATGATCAGCGTCAGCGCATTGGGAATGCTCTTTTCCCAGATCGGCGCCTGCGAGGCCGGCAGCATGCGGTCCTTGTCGCCCCAGACGATAAGTGTCTCATTCGGAATCCGGCTCAACCAACGGCCGAGGTTGGGATGACCGAAACCATGCCCCTTGAGAATGTTGCCGAGCGCCGGGCCTTCCTTTTCGCGTGCCGCGACGAAATCCTCGACCGAGGGGCATTCCGAACCGCCGGGGAAATAGCGCGCCGCGACTTCGACATTGTGGGCCAGATATCCAGGCAATTCCTGCGGCGGGACCGCGCCAAGATCGGTGCCGGGATGGTCCGTGTGATTGAGGCCGGCCGGGGCGTTCAGCACCAGCTTGCCAAACTGCTCGCCAGAGACGGCGGCGATTTCGGCCGCCATCCAGCCACCCATGGAATGTCCGACCAGATGCGGCCGGTCGAGGCCGAGCGCTTTGACGAGATGGAGGTTATGGACCACCATGTCCTGCATGCCGGCAATATGCGGCGCCTCGCCGCTCTCGCCGAATCCGGGATGGAAGGGAAGGTAAACGCGGAACCGATCCGCCAGCCCGCGCGCCCATTCATGGCCCTCGAGCGTGGCCGCGCCATGCAGCGCTAGCACCGCGGGGCCGCGACCGATCGCCTTCACCACCGTTCGGACGCCGTCTATATCCTGGGTCAGAGTTTCAAATTCCATTGAATATCCTCCTCATACAATCTGTCAGGCCGCGTCGGCGGCGATCAGCACCTTGCACTGCGTCGTCCGGCGCTTGAGTGCCTCGAAGGTCTCGGGCACTTCGCCGAAACCGATCCGGTCGGTGATCAACGCTTGCGGGCGATAGCGGCCCGGCTCGAGTGCCGCGAGCGCGGTCTCGAACTCGGTCATGTTGAAGAACACCGCGAAGATGAGCTGGATTTCCTTCGACAGCGCCGCGAACGGATCCCAGTCGTCACCGCCGACGCAGAGGCCGACGCCGACCACGGTTCCGTGGACTCGGACCAGTTTGCAGGCGAAATCGATCAGGCCGCGTTTGCCCACGCATTCGAAGACAATGTCGGGCTCGCCGCTGCTCTTGCTCCGGAACTCCTCCGCGAGACCGGGACCAGACAGGGCAAAACCAGTCGCGCCGATGGCCGCCGCGCGCTCTTCCTGATGTCGGTTGATATCGGCGACGATGACCTCGCGCGCACCATGCCGGCGCGCCCAGAAGGCGACGAGCAGGCCGATCGGCCCCGCGCCAAGGATCAGCACGCGGTCGCCGGGTTTCAGGCCAGAGCGCATGACGCAATGAAGCGCCACGGCGACCGGCTCGGCCAGCGCGCCCTCCGATATCGGCAGGTCGTCGGGAAGTATGCGGCACTGGCGCGCCGCCACGGTGGTGAATTCGGCATAGCCGCCGCCGATCAGCCGCATCTCGGCGCACCAGGCCGGCTCGCCACGCTTGCAGCTGTCGCAATGGCCGCAACCACGCATCGGCGTCACGGCCACCCGGTCGCCCGGCCTGAGCGTGGCGACGGCGCTGCCGCAGCTTACGACCTCGCCGGCAAATTCATGGCCGAGTACGTCATATTGCTTGAGGCCGAAGGTTTTGGGGTCCTCGGTCATGTGGAGATCGGAGCCGCAGATGCCGCAGGCGGCGATCTTGAGCAGGACCTCATCATCAGCCGGCTCCGGCACCGGGCGTTCGCCGACTGTTAAAGGCAGTCCGACACTATCGAAAAGCACAGCCTTCATGTCCGGTCCTCCATCAGGCGCCGTCGTGTTGGGAACCAGGGGGCGTCGACGACCTTGCAGATCAGGCCCCAGATGCCGCCGCGGGCGAAGAGCGCCATGAACAGGGTCATAAGGCCGAGGACCACGAGATAGGTCGCGCCATATTCGCCGAACCAACGCTCGGCGAAGAAGTAGATCAGCGCGCCGATCAGCACGCCTTCCAGCGATCCCAGCCCGCCGACCATGACGATGAAAATTGCGATATTGGCCCAGTTAGGATCATAGGCTGAGGGTGGTGTTATGCGCAGCTGGGCCATGAAATAGATGGCGCCCGCAAGGCCCGTACCGACGGCTGCAGCCACCCAGATCAGGAAGCGCAACCGGCTGACATTGACGCCCTGGCTTGCTGCGGCGACAGGATTGTCGCGCATGGCGATCAAGGCCAAGCCGTAACGCGAGCGCAGCAGTAGGTAGCTGCCGCCGACCGTCATCAGCAGCATCAGCGCGCAGAGCAGGGATACACCCACGGCGCGTTCGGTCGGGGAATAGGTGGTCATGACGCGCAGGCTCATGCCAGCGCCGGCATTGACGTAGCCGAATACGGAGGTCGCCAGCCGCACCACCTCGGCCACGACCCACGTGCCGATCGCGAAATAGGGTCCGTCGAGCCGGTGCAGCAGGCCATAGGTGGGGATGGCGAGCAAGGCCGGCGCGATCATCGCCAGCACAACGGCAACAAAGGGATTGATGCCCCAGAGCTGGGCCATCACGAACATCATGTAGGCGGCGACGCCGACGAAGACTTGTTGGCCGACCGACACCAGGCCGGCATACCCTCCCAGCAAGTTCCACATCTGCGCCACGGCAATGTAGCAGCACAGTTCCACCACGTCTCGGATCAGGCCCTGGCTGGCCCAAAGCGGCATCGAGGCAACAGCAAAGAGCAATACGATGCCGAGGCCCATTGCGATGATGCCCGACATGGTCTGGCGCTGGACCCGGACCGGCGGAAGATCCATGGCATCGGTCGGGCCTGGAGCGGGAGCGGTTGCGATCGCTTGGGTCACGGTCTCAATCCTTTCCGAGAAGGCCCTGCGGCCGCAACGCGAGAATGAGCAGGAAAACGAGATGGCCGGCCAGGATGCCGAAGCCGGGATCGATGCGGAAGCCGAACGACTGGCTGATGCCGAGCACCATGGCACCGATGAAGGCACCCCAGATCGAGCCCATGCCGCCGATGATCACCGCTTCGAAGGCGTAGATCAGTTGGAAGGCGCCATCGGCGGGCGACACCGTTGAGCGCATCGACTGAAACACGGCGGCAAAGCCAAGTATGGCGACCGCCAGCGCGGTGGCGCCGGCATATACGTTTTTTGGGTTGACGCCGGTCATTGCCGCTGCCTCGACATCGGCCGACGCTGCGCGCAACGAACGGCCGAAGCGGGTATATTGCATCGTCGTTGCCAACCCCGCCGTCAGTACGGTCGCGGTGATCAGCACGATAACGGGCAGCACGCCGACGAAGAGCGGCCCGAGTTGGAAGGAAGCCTGGGCAATGCCGCCGCTCGGCAGCGAGCGGGTGTCCGCCGACCACACCTGCAACATCGCATTCTGCAGCGCGGTCGACAGGCCGAAGGTCGCGATTAGCGACGGCAGCGGGTCTGCGCCGACCACTCGATCGAGAATGAGCCGCTGCAGGATTATGCCGATGATGCCGCCGAGCGCCACCAGCACCACCAGCACCGCCCACGGGCCGAGCCCGAAGGTCGAGGCGAGGCTGATCCCGATCAATGCCAGCAGGATCATCAGATCGCCATGCGTGATGTTCACCACGCGCATAACGCCGAACATCAGCGCCATGCCGAGCGCATATTGCGCATAGAGGCCGCCGAGCAGAATGCCCTGGACCAGTCCGTCAAGCCACTGCATGGGATGCTCCGAAATAGGCTTCGCCGATCTCCTCGCGGGACATGTCCGCCGACCGGCCGGTCAGGGTCACGCGGCCTTCCAGCATGCAGTAGAGCCGGTCGGAGGCCGATTTGGCGAGACCGACGTCCTGCTCGACCAGCACGACGGCGGTGCCATTCCTCGAGATCGCGGGGATGGATTGATAGATTTCCTTGACGACCTTCGGCGCCAGGCCAAGACTGATCTCGTCGCAAAGCAGCAAGCGAGGTTGGTTGAGCAGCGCACGCCCGATGGCGACCATCTGCTGCTGACCGCCGGACAGGGATTGCACAGGCACTGCCTGCTTTTCCTTGAGGATCGGAAACAGCGCGTAGACGCGCTCGATCGTCCAGACCTCGCCATGTCCCGGGGCGGCATGGTCGATCGCCACGCGCAGATTGTCGAGGACGGACATCCCGGCGAAGAGCCGGCGACCCTCGGGCACGATCGCCACGCCATCGGCCACCATGATATGCGGTTTGCTGCCACCAACCGGGCGGCCGTCGAGACACACCATGTCGGGTGCCACTTTGATGAGGCCCATGATCGATTTCAGCAGGGTGGATTTGCCGGCGCCGTTTGCGCCGATCAGGGCCACGATCTCTCCCTCGGCGATTTCGAGATCCACGCCGTAGAGCGCCTGGAAATCACCATAGCGGGCCTTGAGCTGGTGCGTGGACAGAAGCGTGTTGGTCATGCCTCGATCCCCATGTAGACACGTCGAACTTCGGGATTCTTGATGGCCTCGTCTGGCAGGCCCTCAGCGATCTTCTCGCCGAAATTCAGCACCATGATCCGGTCGGCCACCGCGAGTAGCGCATGCAGCACATGCTCGATCCAGACGATCGTCACGCCACGGTCGCGGATGCGTCGGATCAGTTGCACCAGCGCCTTGCCCTCCTCGTCGGTCAACCCGCCGGCGATTTCGTCGAGCAGCAGCAAACTCGGACTCGACGCCAGCGCGCGGGCCAGCTCCAGCCGCTTGCGGTCGAGCAGCGTCAGCGAGCCCGCCGAGCGGTTGGCCTTGTCGGAAAGCTCGCAGTCGCCGAGAATCCGGGCACAGAGTGCATAGCTCTGGGCCTCGCTGCGGCCGCCGCCAAATGTCGCCGCGACGAGCAGATTTTCGAATGTCGACATGCCGACATAGGGGCGTGGGATCTGATATGTGCGGCCGATGCCGATCTTGCAGCGCACATGAGGCGGCTGGCCGACGAGGCGCTGTCCGGCGAACACGAGCTCGCCGGCATCGTTCCTAAGGTCACCGCTGATCAGATTGAAAAGCGTGGTCTTTCCCGCCCCGTTGGGGCCGAGGATGCCCAGCACCTCGCCACGCCGGACATCGAAGCTGATGTCCTGCAGGACGCGCAAGGCGCCGAAGGATTTGCTCAATCCTCTCGCTTCTAGCAATACGCCGTCCAATAGCATCCTCCGCTCCCGGTTGGAGCAGGCGTAGAAACACGCCCGCCCCTCCGGTTTTCATGCATTCGGCCTGGTCTTGCAGGTCGCCGGGCGACCTCGTTGGTCAATGTGGCCCGCCCGACGTGTCCAGGCTTAGCTCGCCCAGGGCATCACCTTTATTTTCTTTTCGGGTTCGAACAGTTTGTTGACGGTGTTGTCGACGATCTTCAGGTCATAGGGCCATTTCTCACCCTTGACCCACTGGCCGCCGAAGATCGGCGTCGTCGAGACGTTCTTGTGCGGGCCGCTGGAGAAATCGACCTTGCCGATCAGCGTGTCGAGTTTCGTTGCCACCATGGCATCACGGTTGGCGGTGCGGTCGAGGGGGTTGGACGAGCGTTTGAGAATATCGATCGCGACTTCCCAGATCGCATGGCTGTAGCCGAGCGGCTGCGTCCACTGCTTCTTGGTTTCGCTCTCCCATTGGTCGGCGATGTCGCGGCTCACTTGTCCGGTCAACGTCGATTTGAAGGGGAAGGCAGGCGTCCACCACACTTCCGACGACATGCCGTCGCCGAGCGGGCCGAGTGCCTGCACGCCGCCCGGGAAAAGGAGTGCCGCCGCGACGGTGACGGCCTTGGGCTTGTATCCTTGCTGGGCGCACTGGTTGATGAAGGTCTTGAGGTCGTCAGGATAGGTGATGCCGCCGACGATCTCGCATCCGGCAGCCTTGAAGGCGGCGATTTGTGCGGAATAGTCGTTGGTGCGCGGCTGGAAAAAGCCCGGGACGGTGATCTCGAAGCCGGCCTTCTTGGTCGGCACTGGCAGACCGTAATCGTTGTTACCCCAGGTCTCGCCGTCCGCATTCTGCGGAAACAGCAAGCCTACCTTGCGGTTGGTGTCTAGCGTATTCCACAGGCCAACGAAGGTGTTGAGCGCCTCATCGAGGCCCCAGAAGAAATGATAGGTCCAGTTGAACGGCGCCTTCTGGCCGCCGCGCGGGAAGATCACCGCCTGCCACGGCGCGCCGGTCGAAAGGCACGGGCACTCGTTGAGTTCCGCCTGGTCGGCCGAGGGGCTGACGGTGTCGGTGGTCGATGCGGGCAGCAGCAGATGCACGCCATCGTTCAGGATGAGGTCGCCAGCGACTTCGGCCGCGCGGTTCGGATCGGACTGGCTGTCACGGATCAGGATTTCGACATCGAACTTGCCGGCTGCTGTCTCCAGGCCATCCTTGAGCAAGGCCTTGACTTTGTCCGCCGCCCAGCCGTCGGTTTCGCCGAACAGCGCAAGCGGACCGGTCGCCGGCGTTACGAAGCCGAGTTTGATCGTGCCGGCCGATTGCGCGCGGGCAATCATGGGTGCTCCGAGCGCCGATGCGGCCAAGCCGGCACCGATGCCCTTCAGCACGGTCCGGCGTGATGGTCTTATGATTTTCGTATTCAGGTCCACCTTCGGCTCCTCCCTTTGGTGATTTGTCGTCTGCATGCGTATTGGTGACAGCCGGCCGTTCCTCCCTGGCTGGCGATCACATCACTTAATGCGGTTCATCGCGCCGCCATCGATGACGATCTGGCTGCCGGTGACGTAAGACGAGCATGGCGATGCCAGATAGAGTGCAAGGCCCTTGATGTCCTCAGTGTCGCCGATCCTCCCGATCAGCGATTGCTCCTCGAAAGCCTTGCGGTCCGCGGGAATCTTTAGCCGACCGCCGGCGATGTTGGTCATGAAGGGCCCAGGCGATATGCAGTTGACGAGGATGCCGAACATGCCCAGTTCCATTGCCATCTGACGGACGAAATGGTCGACGCCCGCCTTGGCGGGCATATAGGACGTGCCGACGATCGCCTCGTTGATCTGTGCCGCGATCGAGGACGTGACGATGATCCTGCCACCGCCCGATTTCTTCATGTGCCGGGCAGAATTCTTGACTGTCGTATAGACCGATGTGAGGTTGACCTCGATGCCACGATCCCATTGCGCGTCGTCCAGCGCGTCGATCGCGCCTTCCGGAATGCGTCCGCCTTCGGTCGACAGGAAGCCCGGGCCGGGGTCGATGCCGGCATTGGCGAAGACCACGTCAATCCGCCCATGCCGTTTCGCCACAGCGTCGAAAGCGTCGCTCATTCCGGGTCTGTCGGAAACGTCGACGACCTGCCCCCAGACGTCACCGCCATTGGCCTTGATTTCGGCAACCACCGTTTCCAGCGTTGCCGCGTTCAGGTCGAAGATGCAGACGCGCGCGCCATTGTCCGCCATGACCTCCGCGTATGCACGGCCGATGCCGCTGGCACCGCCGGTGACAATCACCGACTTGCCACGAACGTCGAACATTTCTTGCAATGTCGCCATTCTGTCTCCTCCCACTTCGAGAAGGCTAACAGCGAACGACCCGTGCTTTAATAATTCTTTTCAAGTTTAATATGTCTATGTGTTATGAAGGGTGGGGGTCTAGAGTCAGGTTTACTGCTATCTACGGCGGGTTATCGGCTGAGAAAAGCAATGAGCCTTTGTCGGCTCCCGCGAAGAGCCAATTGCGTCTTCCAACGCCTATTGGGCGCAGTGCCCGTTCAGCCGCGTTGTTGTCAATCGCAGCCCGGCCCTCTTCCAGGAACAGGCAGAACGGAACCTTGCCTTGCATGCGGGACTGCCTCCCCATCATCTGTTCAGGAAAACGCGAGGACGGCCGGACCAATCATCTAACAATTAGTGCGAATTGAACATGCAAGGGGCAGAGCTCGCCGATCTCCCCCTGGCCTACGTCCTTTGCGCGTCTTTCAGACACGCGGCGCTGCAGGCGCCAGCCGCCGCTTGGCCATTGCCAAAAGCCCATGCGCCGCGACGTTCTCGGCATAGTCCCGATAGGCGGGATCTCGGCTCAGCATGCGCTCTTCGGCGCGGGCGCGCAGCAAATAGATAAGACTGATGATCGCCAGCATGCCGGCCCGCGCAAGTCCTTCGGCCAGGCCACTGGCGATGAAGCTCGGAAACGCAAACAGCCACCAGGCGATGTTCTTCGAGACATAGGCCGGATGTTTGATGAAGCGGTAGGGGCCTGATGTGATGATGCCGCGATGGGTCAGGTTGGAAAATCGCGGTCCGAAGGCGACGGTCGCCCAGACGTAGATGACCGTGCAGAACAGCGTCGCGACGCTCCAGAGGATGAAGACCACCGATCCCTCCCGGATAATGCTCTCCCAACCCGGCCCGTCGCCATAGGGTACGAAGGCATGCGAAATCACCGGGAAGAAAGGCTCATAGCAGATCAGGCAGACGAGCCAGCCGAGCGCCGTCGTCTCCGTTGCCCTGACATGCCATCCGAAAAGCTTGAAGGTGGCGATGTAGCCGCCGGCCGCCAGGATGACGTCGAGAAGCAAGACGAGCCGCAGCAAGCCTTCGAACCAGGCGGCCGAAAGTGAGGGAAACAGCCAGGCCGGCTTTTCGGCAAGATCGGAAAGTGCGGCTATGCCGCTTGAAAACATCAGCACGAGGAAGAAGCATTTGATCGCCAGCAGCCGCAAGGCGAACAGCACGTCTTCTTCGCGAAAATCCTGCATCAGCACCGCACGGCCGACCTGGTTGAGATAATCGTCGGGCTCCGCGGCGACGAGATCGGTGACCGCGACGTAGAGAATGGTGGCGCCGACAAGAGCGATGGAGATGGGGATGGTGGTATGACCGGCCTCGATGAACCATCGGACCGCCGACGACTGCGTGAAAAACGGAAAGACGGAACAGGCGATGACGACCGCACCCAAAAGCGCGGCGAGGCCGACAAGCTTGGTTCCGATGCGCCGCCAGGAAGCGGCGGGAGCCTCATGCCGCCTCTCTCGCAATGCCCAGGCCCGGCGCGCAGCCGGTGTGCCGTCGACGACGATCCACGCCAGGAGAAGACAAAGGACGGCAAGCGCCATCGCCTTGCCGGGCTCGAGCTGCAGATAGGTCGCGAGCGCAATGCCGACGAGAACGCCGGCAAGGGTCGCAGCCTGAATCATGAAAGATCCTACCCCTACCAGGACTGGCCGCCGCTCGACGAGCCGCCGCCCGACGAACCGCCGCCCATGCCACCGGAACCGGAGCCGGAATTCGAACCGGAATCATTGCCGGAACGGCCAAAAGCCGTTTCATTGCTCTTTGCCACCACCTTTTTGACAGTGGGCGTTGTTTTCCTGGTCGGCATGGCGTTCGGGGTATTCCTAATCGGCTCTTCACTGGCGAACAGCGTCTTGGCGCCTGGGTCGAACACACAACTCTGTAGGATAGCGGCTGAGCCCGCGATGAAGGTAGAGCACAATAGCACACGGATGATGAGCTTGCTGTTCATGTAGGGCGCCCCCGGTTCGCCATTTCAGAAGAGATCGTACCTCGGATTTCGTTTTACCCATGTCGCCTTGGCGAGCTTGACGAGCCTGTCATCGATCGACTTGGATTTTGGAATTGTTTTTTGCTCCTGAGCAGTCAGGTCGGCAACAAAGGCGGCTTCTGCGTTCTTCTTCGCAGCATTGGGCAGCCTCTTGAGTTCTGCCAAAGCCTGGTTCTTCGGATCGCCGCTGCCCGGCATGTTGATGGCGGTCGCCAGCGCGAAATAACGCGCCGCGGTCGCAAGGCCGTCCGCCTCCGCTCCTTCTTCCTTCGCCAGAACGGCGCGGTCGAGAGCACCCCAATAGTCGCCGCGTTCGGCGCCCATCTCCAGCCACTTCGCCGCTTCCGTCTTGTCCGCGGCAACGCCAATGCCGTCGCGATACATGCGCCCAAGATTTGTCGGGGCGTGAGGCTGTCCGCCTTCTGCAGCCCGCGTGAAAAGGTCAAGTGCCTTGGTAAGATCCTGAGGGGCGCCTTTTCCAAAGCGATAGACCAGGGCGAGATTGTTCAGGGAGTAGATGTCGTTGCGTTCGACGCCGGCCTCGTAGAAACGAATACCGCGTTCGGGATCGGCTGGGACGTTGACGCCGTTCAGGAAGATATAGCCGAGCTCGTTCATCGCATAAGTGTGGCCAAGGTCGGCAGCCTGCAGCATCATCCGCAATCCCTCTTGCTGATTGGCCTTGGTGCCGCGGCCGTAGTAGAGAGCTTTGCCGTAGCTGTGCAGGGCGAAGGGATCGCCCTTGGCAGCGCCACCTTTGGCGATCTCGCTTGCCTTGGCTGCATCACGCGGAACGGAAGCGCCAAACTCGTAAAGGCTAGACAATTCCTGAATCGCGCGGACATGCCCGGCATCCATCGCCTTCTTGATCGTTACAAAAGCCGTCTTGGTGTCGCGGTTGGCAAGCTGGGCGCGGCCGAGCTGGTAGACGAAGCGGGCCACCTCGGGATAGGCCTTTATCGCCTCGGTGCAGGCCGGCAGGGCATCATCGGGGTCGATTTCGTTCGGCAGCTTGCCTGCGGTCACGCCCTGCAGGTCGAGGGGTGCGGCGGCTGCGGTGTCGCAGGCGTCGAGCACCGGCTTGAAGGTGACGGTGGCGGGCGGCAGATCGTCGTTGGCGGCCTGCAGCGTCAGGGCGAAAGGCTGATTCTCCGTGCCGATCTGCGGCTCGTAGGAAAGGCCCGGAATATCGGCTGCTTCAAGCACATGGCCGAGCCCGATGACCCGGTCTCCGGCGCGCAGCGTGCCCTTGTCGGGTAGGGCTGCGACCTTGAAGGTCATTTCCGCCGCCGATGCCGGCACGACCGGCAGGCTGGCCGCGACGGGGCCGACGCCGATCGTCGTGCCGACGTCGCGCGACAGGGTCTTCAGATAGGCGTCGGCATCGGCAAGCCGCACCTGTTTTTGCTGTTCGAGCTGGGCGAGTTTGGCGCCGGCATCCGCCGAGACGGTGATCGCGACGACGCCCTGCGTCGCCTGGCCATAGGGATCACTCACGGTGTAACCGATCAGGCCGACGGTTCCGGCGGTAACACCTGAGGAATCATAGGTCAGCGCCGTCAGCGCCGCGGCGGGCATCTTGGCGCCCTGCTCGACCGGCTTGCCGTCGAAGGTGAGTTTGCCGGTCTGGGGAAGTTGGGTCAGGGTGACGAGCAGCGTCGAGCCGGTTTCGTCATGCGGCGGGGCGATCGGCAGCTTGGTGGCGGCAGCACCTTCCGGCACGCTCACCTGCTGCATCGACTCGACGCTTGGCGGCGGCGGCGCCGGAATGAAATAGAAGCTGTCCATCAGCGAGGAGTTTTCCCAGGGGACCTGCTTGCCGCCGGTCATGGCGATGACGTCGCGGCGCACATCGGTCAGCACCTGGCGGATTTCCTTATTGGGTTCGCTGGCGCGTTTGATGAAGGATTCGGAATAGGGGCTCAGCGCCCCGGTGCCATCGAGCGCCACCTGGCCGGGTTCCGTGGAAAAGGCGATCAGGCTGCCGAGATCGCTGTCGATGCGCGCAAGCCCGCGGGTGGCGCCGACAGGTTCCAGTTTTTCCGCCATCCAGAATTTCTGAGCGTTGAACGGATTGTTGCGACAGGCATCGAGGAAGATCAGTTGCACCCGCGAATTCTGCTTGAGATGGTTCAGGATGAGGTCGAGCGGCATGGTCTGCGTCTCGACGTCATAGGGCGTTTCCAAGGTCGCATCGACCGGCACGATGAAATTCTGCCCGCCCACCTGGATGCCGTGGCCCGAATAATAGATCAGGCCGGCATCGGCATTGCTGGTCGAACGCAGGAAGCGGCGCACCGTATCCTCGAGCCCGATGCGATCGACATTGATGCCGATCGTCACGTCGAAACCGGCCGCCCGCAACGTGGCTGCGACCTCTTCGACATCATTGGCGGGGTTGGGAAGCGAAGGCAGCGTCTTATAGACCGAATTGCCGATGACGAGGGCGACGCGGCGGCCGCTCTCTTGCGTGATGGCGGCATGCGCGACGCCGATCGACAGCAGTATTGCCGCCACGGTCAGTAGATAAGCGCATAGTCTCCAGGCATTGTGGAACTTGGGCATGGTTCGATCGCAAACATTCTATTGTTTAAGTTCAATAAAATTTGCTGGCCTGCTGGTGCTAGGCCCCCTCCGCATTCATCGTTTGAAAATATTCCTCACTGCTAAAAAAAGCAAGCTTCGCCCGCCTCCAAGTGAATTGGAGCAGTCCTCTCAGATTGGAAGCCCGTTATCGGCAGGAAAGACTGTCGAAATCAGGAATTTTATCCTGCCGCAGGCAGCGGATACGTCAGCACCGGCGAAGTTTCCTTAGCTTCGAAACGTATAGTTGCTGATCGAGGCTGGTTTCATCTCGATGGAGAAGCCCGGCAAGGTCGGCGGCATGTAGGCCGCGTTCTCGATCCGGCAGGGGTCGAGGAAGTGTTCGTGCAGGTGATCGACATATTCGATGACGCGGCCTTCCTTGGTGCCGGATACCGCGATGTAGTCGATCATCGACAGATGCTGCACATATTCGCAGAGGCCGACGCCGCCGGCATGCGGCCAGACCGGCAGGCCGAACTTGGCGGCGATCAGCAGCACGGAGAGAACCTCGTTCAGCCCGCCCATGCGGCAGGAATCGATCTGGACGATGTCGATTGCGCCTTCGGCGATGAACTGCTTGAACATGATGCGGTTCTGGCACATCTCGCCGGTCGCGACCTTCACCGGCGCGATCGCCTGGCGGATCTTGCGGTGGCCGGCAATATCATCGGGGCTTGTCGGTTCCTCGATGAAGAAGGGCTTGGCCGGGGCAAGCGCCTTGACCCAGTCGATCGCCTGGCCGACATCCCACACCTGGTTGGCGTCGATCATCAAGTAACGATCGGGACCGATCACCTCGCGGGCGATCCTGAGGCGGCGGATATCGTCGTCCAGGTCGCGGCCGACCTTCATCTTGATATGGTTGAAGCCGGCGTCGACCGCCTCCTTGCAGAGGCGGCGCAGCTTTTCGTCCTCATAACCCAACCAGCCCGCCGAGGTCGTATAACAGGCGTAGCCCTCTTTTTCGAGGATGGCGATACGTTCGGCCTTGCCTGCCTCGGCGCGCTTGAGGATCTCGACGGCCTCCTCACGCGTCAGCACGTCGGTGAGATAGCGGTAATCGACGATATCGGCGATCTCCTCAGGCGACATCTCGGCGACGAGCCGCCAGACGGGCTTTCCCGCCTGTTTGGCAAGCAGATCCCAGACGGCGTTGACGACGGCGCCGGTTGCCAGATGAATGGCGCCCTTTTCCGGGCCGATCCAGCGCAACTGGCTATCGCTGGTCAGATGTCGCCAGAATTTTCCGGGATGGGCGAGCACGTCGCTGAGGTCGGCGCCGACCACGAGATGGCGCATCGCTTCGATCGCCATGCAGCAAATATCGTTGCCGCGGCCGATGGTGAAGGTCAGGCCATGGCCGGCAAGATCAGACGCATCGGTGTCGAGAATGACATAGGCGGCCGAATAATCCGGATCGGGGTTCATCGCATCCGACCCATCCAGGCTTTGCGAGGTGGGAAAGCGGAGATCGAAGACACGAAGGTCGGTGATGCGGGTCATGATTGTTCTCCCAATTGCAATAGCCGGATCGGCCGGCAAGGCTGCCGGCCGCAACATCAGCTGATGTCAGATCGTCCAGCCGCCGTCGATGGCGATTGCCTGGCCTGACGTGTAGGTGGCGCCGGCGAGATAGACGGCGAGATCGGCGATCTCCTCCGGCGAGCCGAGGCGGCCCATGGGCTGGCGGGCAATGAAGGCGGCGCGGGCTGCGTCATAATCGCCCTGGGCGCGCATGCGGTCCTGCAGCGACGGGCTTTCCACCGTGCCGGGGCAGATGGCGTTACAGCGGATGCCCTCGGCGACATAATCGGCGGCAACGGATTTGGTAAGCCCGATGACCGCCGCCTTGGTGACGCCATAAGCGAAGCGGTTCGGGACGCCCTTGATGCTGGAGGCGACGGAGGCCATGTTGATGATCGACCCGTCCTTGCGTTCGCGCATGCCGGGCAGCACGGCGCGGATGGTGCGGATCATTGCCTTGACGTTGAGGTCGAGCGCAAATTCGAAATCGGAATCCTTCATCTCGAGGATCGAGCCGGCGTGAACGAAGCCGGCGCAGTTGAACAGCACGTCGACCGCGCCGATCTCGGCAACGACAGCCTTGACCGCATCCTCATCGAGCACGTTCAACTGATGGGTGGAAACCCCGGTTTCCGCAGCTAACGTCGCCAGCGCCTCGGTATTGATGTCGGTCGCGTGGACCTTGGCGCCGATCGCGGCAAAGGCTGCCGCCGTCGCCCGGCCGATGCCCTGGCCGGCGGCGGTGATGAGCACGGTCTTGCCGGAAAGTCTGTTTGTCATGTCACGGGCCTTTTCTGGAAGTGTCTACGCTGGACGATGGAATGCAGTTTGTGTTGACGAGGACTAAAGCGCGTCGCATCAAACTTGGTTCATGCGACGCGGTTTAGTCCTTTGTTTTTATGCATGTCGTTACCCCGGAACCGCTGCACACTTCCGGGCGATATGTATGAGGGCATACGCCTTTTCCCACTTTGCGCGCTCTGACCGCCCTCCGGCAAGATAGTGCTGGCAGCCTGCCACCTGGTTTGGTTTCCGAAGCGTGCGATATCTCGCGTGATACCGAGCTGCGTCTTCAGTGATGATTTGTCTGTTTATAGACAAACAGACGATCAGCCAAGGGTCAAGCGTGAACTTTTCCTTTTCCGACCGTGGTTCTGCGTATATGCAGATTGATATTCACAGGAGGAAGGAATGGAGACCGACGAGTCAGACCGCTACCGCGCTCCTGCGCTCGATAAGGGCCTCGATATCCTGGAATTGCTCGCCAGCGTCGACAGCGGCCTCACCCAGGCGGAAATTGCCAAGCGGCTCGACCGCAGCCCCAACGAATTCTACCGCATGCTCGACCGCCTGGTGCGCCGCGGTTACGTCACCCGGCTGGATGGCGACCGTTATTCGCTGACGCTGAAGCTTTTCGGTCTTGCGCAACTGCACACGCCGGTGCGCCGGCTTGCTTCCTACGCCACACCGCTGATGCGCGATCTCGCCCATCGCACGCGCCAGGCCAATCACCTTGCCGTCTTCGATCGCGGCGCGGCTGTCGTCATTGCCCAGCAGGAGGCGCCGGACTACTGGGGATTCTCGATCCGCATCGGCGCCCATATCAGCCTGTTCGACACCGGTTCGGGGCATGTGCTGCTCGCCTTCCGCAGTGAGGAGGAGCGGGAGATGATGATCTCGGAACATGTGCGCAGTCGCGCCGACATCGAGCTCGGCGCCGATTTCTACGATCGTCTCGACCAGATCCGCGAGCGCGGCTACGAGATGATGGCGAGCGCCCAGACATCCGGCGTCTACAATCTCTCCGCGCCCGTTCTCGGGCCGGATGGGCGCTGCATCGCCGCCCTCACCTGCCCCTTCATTGCGCTTGTCAATGCACCCACGGCTCCCGATATCACCCAGGCGATCATGCAGGTGCAAAAGACCGCCAACCAGCTTTCGCTGCTTGCCGGCGCCGACGTCGCAAGCCCCGCCTGACGGGCGATAATTTTTATTTGAACAATCCATTCACCGGGGATAGCTTGCGGTACAGCCTGCCTTGGAGGAGAAAAGCGTGCTCATCGACACCCATCTGCACATCATCGATCGCTCAGCACTGCCCTATCCCTGGCTTTCCCAGGTGCCCGATCTCGATCATGATTTTCTCTATGAGACCTATGCGGCCGAGGCGCGGCGCTGCGGCATCACCACGGCGCTGCACATGGAGGTCGACGTTGATCCCGCCGCGATGCAGGGCGAGACAGACCACATCGCCGGTATCGCCAGAAAGGAAGGCAGCCTGATTGCCGGCGCCATCGTCTCCTGCCGGCCGGAAGAGGAAGGCTTTGCCGCCTATCTCGAGCGGCAAAAGGCCGATTCCTTCGTCAAGGGGTTCCGCCGCGTGCTGCATGTCGTGCCCGACGACGTGTCGGAAGGCGCCCTGTTTCGCGAAAATATCCGCCGCCTTGGCGGCAGCGGCCAGACCTTCGACCTCTGCACATTGCCGCACCAGGCAGGCCGCGTGAGCGCCCTCGTCGATCTCGCGCCGGATGTGCAGTTCGTGCTCGACCATTGCGGCGTGCCGGATATCCGCTCCGATGCCTTCGAGCCATGGAAAGTCGGCCTATCGGAGATTGCCCGGCGGCCAAACGTCGTCTGCAAGGTGTCCGGCGTCGTTGCCTATGCCGATGCCGAGACATGGACGGCGCAAACTCTGCGGCCTTATATCGAACATGTGATTGCAAGTTTCGGCTGGGATCGTGTCGTCTGGGGCAGCGACTGGCCGGTCTGCACGCTCGGCGGCGGCCTCTCTACCTGGGTCGCGGCGACCCACGCCGTGCTTTCCGGCAGCAGCGAGACGGAGCGGTCCAAGCTGCTTTCCGCCAATGCACAGCGTCTCTGGTCGCTTTGACGTCACGAAATCACGTGATGTGCTGTGCCTTATAAAAGTGCTACTTTGGCATGTCTTTTGCTTGTGTAAGGACGAAGCGACGCAGTGTTTCGGTTTGGGACGACTTACCACCAAGCAATTGCTAGCTTTAGCCATCTCAGGTAAAAGTTGTCAGACACGGATTTGGCGAATACTTCTAATCCGATGTCCTCAGGAGGGAAAAAATGAAAGAAGAACCGCATTCCGTCGATGTTCACGTCGGAAAGACCATCCGTATCCAGCGTCTGCTAAGGAAAGTTTCTCAGACGGAACTGGGCGATCGGGTTGGTGTAACGTTCCAGCAGATCCAGAAATACGAAAAGGGTTCCAACCGCGTTTCCGCCAGCATGCTGGTTGAAATCGCCGGCGCGCTGAAGGTCGATGTCAGGACGTTTTTCGACGACCTGTCGGCCCCCGATACGGCCAACGACAACCCGGCTCCGAGCGAAGAATTCATTATTTCGCGCGAAGGCGTGCTTCTCAATGCGGCGTTCTTTTCGATCAAGAACGAAGCTCTTCGCAAGAAGATCCTGAAGCTCGTTCAGGCGATTGCCAACACCGAACAGCTGGATAGCGAAGCGGCCGAATAGGCCGTTGTCCTTAAGCCGATCCGCATAAGGGTCAGTGGCGATCGATCAGGATCAGATTCTCGCTGGCGTCCTTCATTGCGATCTTGGCTTTGCTGCCGAGCAGCTTTTCGAGATTGACGTCTAGCTCCCTGTCGGGATCTATGCCGTCCCAATCGATGACGACCTGCAGCAGCGCCATGTTCGTCAGGTGCATCAGATTCCGCAGCTGAAGCTTTTCAGCCTCCTCCTTGGCTGCCGACAGCAGCCGGAAGATCCTTGCGTATTCGCTGCCTGTAGCTTCGTTGCGTTGTTCAAACATCGTTCCCGCCCCTTTGGCCGTGAAACCCTACGATTCCATCACCACTGCATCTTTCTGCCGTTACCGTTATTCAAGCGTTACAGGAACCGCATTGCGCGTGACTTCGGCGTGCAGCAGCTCCCAATGCGAGGTCGCGGCAAAGCGCCAGTCACGGTTAACGGGCAGGAATTCGTCCCGGCGCAGCCAATCCAGCACCAGCCGGGCGTCGCTGCGCTTGCGCTCGACGCGATTCTGGCGGACAGCGGCGAGGATCTGGTCGCGGCGCGGCTTGCGGAAATGGCACTCGTCGACGACCTTGGCATAGGTGCGTTCGGAAAAATGTAGGAAACGGCCGGCAAGCAGCAGTTTCTTGCGCTCGCCCGACGAGATCTCGCCATTGGCAAGAAGCGCATCGATCGTCGGCTCGAAATCGACCCAGGGCACCGAGAGCGGCAGCCAACCCAGCGCCTGCGGTGCATGCACCAGCGCGACGGCTTCGTCGTCGAGCAGCCGCCCGGCCTCGTAATCTTCGAAGATCGAGCCAAGCCCGACCATGCCGAAGGGCGCGCATTCGGCCGCCCGCAACGCGCCCATGCTGGCGCCGCCGGCAACGGCGACATCATGTTCGAGCGCGAACAGAATTTCCTTGTGCCAGACCGAGGGCAGATCGCCGAAATAACCGTCGACGAGGCCGATCGCGGTGGCGCCGTCGTGAACGGCCTTGAGGATATCGCCGCAGGCGGCCGGCGGCCGGAAATCGATGCGAGGAGACATGGCTCTCGCCGCGGCAAGATCGCTGCCAAGGCTGGGGCCTACGAACAGCACCTTCATGGCTGGGCTCCTCTCATGGTGTTGACTGCCCGCATGCCGAGCTGGATGTACTGGCCCGAGATATCGACCTCCAGGCCGGGCACGATCACCCTGACGACCGAGACCGGCAGGGTCCGATGCGCAAACGGCACGACGATGATCTGTTCGATGCCGCTTGCCGCCAGCCGCTCGACAATCTCGCCGATGGTTTCCTGGATCGTCGCAGCGCGGCAATGACGGGCCTGGAACGCGCGCATCCGGCCGTCGCCCTCGCAGAGCTCGACCACCTGCTGCATCGCCGCACTCTGGTCGAGCCGCTGATAGATGCGCGGCGAGAAATCGTCACGGCTGCCGGCAATCGCGGTCAACCGGCTCTGCGCCGCTTCGGTGATGGCGCGCAGCGCCGCGCGCACGGGGTCGGGGTGGCAGCCGCAGCCGCCGCAGACATGCGCCCAGCGCGCGTCGACACGGTCGGAAAGATTGCCTGGCATGATGACGGCCAGAAAAGCGGGAATGCCGATATCCGTGGTCATGTCGAGCAGCAGCAGCCGCATGCCGGCGCGGGTGATCCGATCGGTCATGATGTCGATGACCGCATCGCCGAAGGAGGCGGGATCGATGCGGCTTTCCTTCAGTTGCTGCGGCGATTTCAGCTGGGTTAAGGCCCAGGCGTCACGTTCCACCAGCTCGCAAAGTCCATGCAGGACCGCTTCGGACGGTGTGTTGCCGGAGGCAAGTCCATCGCTCGACTGCTCGAAGCCCGGCGGCCTTTCGCCGCAATGGTCGAGGCCGACGAGCCACCAGGGCACGTAGACAGTGCTGCCGGAAAGGATGTCGAGCCCGGAGCACCAGGGAATGAGACCGTTGCCGATCTCGTCTGGCGCGCAACGGGCGACATTGTCGAGATCGATCATGGCGGCATGTTCCGCCCGCATGCTTGCGGTCGTCGCCAGCGTCACATCGGCGGGTGGGATTTCGGCGATCCGCGTCTCGATCGCTTCCATGGCGGCCGAGGTCATGGCGGCATCGTTGTCGATACCCTTGCCCTGGAAGACCGAGAGCGTATGGCTGTTCGGCCGCGTCGCGAAGGCGACCGGGATGTTCAAGACGTCCAGAGCGGTCAGCAGGCCGACGCGCGTGATGCCGAATTCGCGCAGATGCGGCCTGATGGCTGCAAGTGTCTGAGCAGGCGTGACGGCGCGGTCATGATAATCGCTGACGCCGGCCGATGATCGTTTGAGGTCACCGGCAAGCGTTTCGAGAGCATTTCCGTTTTTCTTCGAATCAAGAAAATGTTCTATCTTTTTGTTTTCACGCAATTCCGGACGCAAAACCGCTTCACACTTTTGCTGGAATTGCTCTAGATCGGCGAAAGCGGACATACCGGTCTCGTCCTTAACGGAACCTCAGCGCATGCGTCAGGCTCTCGAGCGCATTGGCGGAAACGTTGAGTTCATCTTGTTTCATCGCTGCTCTGGCAGCTGCAGAGAAGCGCAGGGACTGTGTCTGAACTGCGGTGGTTTCAGCATTCGTCTTCATGTTCCATCTCCAATTGGTCGGGCAGCTCGCTGCCGTTAACCATTGGAGAGAAACATTGCCCGCGTCATTTAAGCGTTACAGGCTTCGTTAAAAGGCGATGCAATCAGGGAAGACCGGCGAGTTGCAGGCCTTTTATCAGCGGTTCGGTGAAGGCGGGATCGCGATCGGGGACGAAATGACGGATGTCCTCGCTGCGAAAATCGGGGAAGTTTTCCAGCACCGTCCGGGCATAGTTCTCGGCCTTGCCCTTGTCGCCCGCCATCGCATGCGAGGCGGCAAGCAGTCTCGCCGTCGCCTGTTTGGTCTTCACCGGTTCCAGCGCCTCGATCGCCTTTTCATACTCTTCGCGCATGAAGTGGATGCCGCCGAGGTTCCAGTAATAATAGTCCGGCGGCAGTGGATTGAGCTTGAAGGCCGCGCGGCTGAGCTCCAGCGCCCGGTCGAAATCGCCGTCATGGGAAAGCGCGTCGGCAAAATCGGCGAGGATGTCGGCATCGTTGGGATTGAGATCCTGGGCCTGCTGGAAATATTCCAGACTTTCGTCGAAGCGGCGGCGATAAAGCGCCACAAAGCCAAGCTCGCGGTAGGCCCGGCCGCTGTTCGGGTCGGACTGCTGCGCAAGGCGGGCGGCACCGTTGGCCTCATCGAGCAGTTCCTTGTCGCGCATGCCGCGGATCAGCCATTCCATGCCGAGTGCGCGTGACACGCCGGCATGGGCGGCCGAGAAATGCTCATAACGATTGAGCGAGGATTTGAACCATTTGCGCGCCTGGCGCAGATGCTGCAGGTCGGTATGGGCGATCAGCCGCTTGCCTTCGAGATAGAGACGATAGGCAGAGGCCGGCGCCTCGCCAATTGGCATCGCCAATTCGTGGCGCTCGATCGTGTCGGCGAGCGAGGAGACGATCCGCCGCGTCAGATGGGTGAAGGACTCGCTGATCTTCTGCATGACCAGCGGCAGTTCGATGGCCCAGATCACCTCCGACGTCGTCGTCCGGGTCAGCCGGCAAGTCGCAAAGACATCCTCGTCGCGGCCCTGAATGGTGACGTAGACCGCATAGTCGAAGCTGAGGTCGAGCGGGCCGGGCACGGCACGCGCGGGATCGATCGAGCGGCTGAGGATCTCCAGGCTCGTATGCGCCGCAATCACCTTGAAGCCGCGCTGCTGGCTGAGGCCGATGGTGACGTCTTCGAGAAGCGCCCTGCCGACGCGCTCCATCAGCGGATCGGTGAAGATGCTTTCCGGCGGCAGGATGATGATGCGCGGCTGGCCAAGCAGATCGGCAAACATTCCCGGCGCCGATGGGCGCTCCGGCACTGCCGCTTGTGCTGCCGGGATCAGGCCGAGTTCGCGGGCGAGCGCTGTGGTGCTTTCCTCCGGCTCGGTGTCGAAGTCGTCCTTCAGCTGGCTCTTGCACTTCAGATAGGCCTGGCGGGCCGCAGCCGGATCGTTCATCCTGACATGGGTGCGCATCAAGGCGCGATAGGCCGTCTCACTGGCAGGATCGAGTTCCAGCAGGCGCTTGGCAAGTGCGACCTGCTCCTCGTCCGACCTGTCTTCCGACGTCTCGATCAGCCGGGTGAGATGGGCGGAGCGCAATTCGTCGATACGCTGGCGCTCAAAGGTCAGCCAGTCCTCGGCGCCCTGCGTCGGCGATTTGGCGCCTTCCAGCAATTCGCCGTTCAGCATATCGCTGTCTTCGGGGGCGAGCGGCGCTTTCTGCTTCAGGAGATGAACGTCGACCTCCCAGCCGTCCGCAAGCCCGATATGGGTTCGGGTTGCGGCAAGCAGCGGCGGAAGGTCGGCGGGAATGCTCTGTTCGATACGCGACAGCAGCTGGCGCAGGCTGCCGGCACGCTTTTCCGGCAGTTCCGATTGCCAGAGCTGTCGCCTGACGGTTTCGCGGTCCAGTTCGAGATTGGCTTCGGCGGCGAGCATGGCGAGGAGAAAATAAGACTTCTCCGGCAAGGGGAGTTCCCTCCCCGCTGCCAGCAGCCTCGGTCTTCCGAGCAGGCACAGCCTGTTCGTCGACATCTGTCCGGATGTCCGTTGCATCCCGGTTCTCACCCCTGAAAGCCAAGGCGCGCAAACGCAGCCGCCGCAGAAATGATGTTAGAACTATAAGAGCGCCGCGCATAGCGGTAAAAGAAGAAGTTTCAGCGAATATTTGCATTTTCACGTGTCGCTCGCCGAGAAGATGCTTTGCCGATATTTTCCATGAGAGACGATTCGCGTGCCGATGCGGCACTGTCACCAAATATATTTCAATATGGAGTCGGCCTGCCACTGATTTTGTAAGGCGCTTGTTCGGCCCCTTTGACACCGAAGCGCTGTCGATAGTCACCGGGAGAAAGACCTGTAATTTTGCCGAAAACTTTACGAAAAGCGCTCGGATCGTTGTAACCGACCTCCCACGCGATCTTTTCGACAGGCAGCTTGCCGAACTGCAGAAGCTCGCGTGCCTTGCCGACGCGAAGCCGCTGGATGTAATCCCCCGTTGTGAGTCCCGTCGCTTTTTGGAAGCGACGAATGAACGTCCGCCGCTCAAGTCCTGCTTGAGCGGACAAAGCGGCAAGACTCATCTCCTTGCCATCATGCGCCTGAAGCCAATGTTGAACCTTCAAAATAGCCAGGTCTCCGTGATCGAGCCTGGGTGAAAAGGCGCTGTAGTTCCTTTGCTCGCGCCCCGGGGGGTCAATCACAAATGCGCGCGCTATGCTGATCATGATGGATGGGCCGAGAAAACGGTCGACAAGTCTGAGGGTCAGGTCGATCCATGACATGGCGCCGCCTGCCGTTATCAAATCACCGTCATCGATGATGAGCCGATCAGTATCGACGACAACTTTCGGGAACCGCAATCGGAATTCCTCTTCATAAGCCCAATGCGTGGTTGCGGTTCGACCGGTCAGCAATCCGGTCTCTGCAAGTAGGAAGGCCCCTTTGCACACTGAGGCAAGGCAGGTGCCTTGCGCGTGAAGCGCATGCAGCCATTTGGAATATTCACTCGCAGTCTCTTTCGAAGCAAGCTCTCCTAAACCGGGTGGGATAACGAGGACGCTCGGGGCGTTCTCTTTCCCGGGCGAGGTGTCGAAAATGCACGTTGGAATGCTGTCGTTCGGCTCTTTTTGCCAATGCGTGATCCTTAGCGAAGGCATTTTGCCATCGGTTTGCAGTCTGGTTTGTCTCTCAGCGTAAGTCAGGAGGTCGGTCATGCCCAGGACTGCCGCCGCCTGCGAGCCTGGATAGACCAGGATACCGATTTCTGTCGGAAACTGTCTCATGGCAATATCACCCCGAACTTTGTCGATATCGCCACTCCTATCACAAGGGAGAAGCGGATATCCAGGGCACCTGACGAATTGAAAAGGAACAATCACATGAGCAAGCGTGCAATCATCGCCATCGACCTTCAGAAGGATTATCTGTCATCGGGAAGACACGCTCTTGTCGGAATTGATCAGGCAACTGCCAATGCAGTCAAAGTGTTAGACGCCGCACGCGCATCCGGGGACAGGGTGATCCATATACGCCACGAAGGCAGAGCCGATGCTCCGTTTTTTGCGAGGGGCACAACGGGTGTCGATTTCATACCAGCCGTTGAACCAAAGAGCGGTGAAACCGTCATCACAAAGCACTATCCAAACTCATTCCGGGAAACGGACCTGAAGCAGCAGCTGGACGCAGAAGGTATCCAGGAGGTCGTGCTGGTCGGCGCGATGAGCCATATGTGCATCGATGCCACCAGCCGTGCGTCTGTTGATTACGGCTATGACACCATCATCGTCCATGACGCCTGCGCCACCCGTGATCTCAGTTTTGATGGCCAGCTCATCTCGGCCGCGCAGGTTCATGCCGCATATATGGGCGCGCTTGCTGCTGGCTACGGTAAGGTCCTTGCCGTGAGCGAACTCCTGTCAGCTTAATGTGCGTCGACGAAGGACATCGGCGCTGACGATCGCGTTGTCGAGAGTGCTGCCCGCGTCCGCCCCGATGCGGCCATGCTCTTGCAACCGCGAGGTAGATGGCGCCCGAAAGACCTGACACGGATCAAGGCACTCGATAGTTTACACCTTCAACCGAAAGTGGGACTGCGGCTGCAGCTGGACAAAGCCGCCGATCGTCTCTGCTTTATCGAAGGTGGCAAACCGCCTCGATGTTGTAGCCGTCAGGGTCGAGGACGAAGGCAGCATAGTAATCTGCATGATAATGCGGGCGCAGTCCGGGCGGACCGTTGTCCGTCCCCCGGCGGACAGAGAGGCATTGTAAAAAGCGTCCACCACAGCACGACTTTCTGCAGCGAAGGCGATATGGACGCGGGGATGATGCAGTTCGCCTCGGGAAATCCAGAAATCACCGCCCGGATCCAAGCTGCGGCCAAAACCTTCTGCTACACCGAAGCCGGCAGCAACACCCAGATCTTTGAGCAACCTGTAGCCGAGCGGCATAAGAGCGGCGGTGTAAAATACTTGGGAGCGCGCGAAATCGCTCACGGTGATTCCGGTGTGATCGATCACGTAAACCTCCGATTTGCGAAACGTTCTTTGTTTGTTCTATGTCGGCATCCGATTTCGCGCAACTGCTATTTATGGTGTCATGATCGTCAGTTCACCGCCGCCCCGACGAAATCGAGCCCGATGTCCAGCACCGGGGCGCTGTGCGTCAGCCAGCCGACGGAAATGAGGTCGACGCCGGAAGCCGCGATTGCGGCAGCCGTTGCCGGCGTGACCCGGCCGGAGGCCTCGGTGATCGCCCGGCCGGCGACGATGGCGACGGCGTCGCGCAGTTGAGCGGGCGTCATATTGTCGAGCAGAACGGCGTCGACGCCAGTCTCCATCGCTGCGCGCAGCTGGTCGAGAGTGTCCACTTCGACCTCGATCTTCACCAGATGGCCGACGCCGGCCCGTGCCCGGCGGATCGCCTCGGTGACGCCGCCGGCGATTGCGACGTGATTGTCCTTGATCAGCACCGCGTCATAGAGCGCGAAACGGTGGTTCATGCCGCCGCCGGCCCGCACCGCATATTTCTCCAGCGCCCGGAGCCCCGGCGTCGTCTTGCGCGTGCAGGCGACGGAGGCTTTGGTGTCGCGGATGGCGCCGGCAATCTCTGCCGTCACCGTCGCAATGCCGGAGAGATGGCCGAGGAAATTCAGCGCAGTGCGCTCAGCCGTCAGCAGGCCGCGTGAGGGACCTTCGATGGTGGCGATCACGTCGCCCGGCTTGACCGCATCGCCGTCCTGGAGCTGGCGGCGCATGACGATCTCCGGATCGACGAGAGTGAAAGCGAGTTCGGCCGCATCGAGACCGGCGATTACGCCCGGCTGGCGGGCGGCCATCACCACCGTCGAGCGATGATCGTGGGGGATGACCGACGCCGAGGTGATGTCGCCGGCAAGACCGAGATCTTCGAGCAGGGCCGCCCGGACCAAGGGTTCGACGATCAGGCGCTGAAGCGGAACGAGGCTCATCTCAGGCACTCCTGGCAAGGGCATAGGGCGGGGTCGCACGGGCGATCCCCAGCGCTTGGGAAAGGCGCATGCGGCACCGGTCGGCAGCGCCGAGCTTCAGCGGAAAATCGGTGCGGGCATGGGCGCCGCGCGATTCCATCCGCAGGCTGGCAAAGACGGCGATCAGCAGCGCGACGATTCCAGGATCGGCGGCAGGGCCGTCGCCTTCGGCAAGCGGCAGCAAGGCGGCGATCGCGCCCTCAACGGCGCCGGCACTGCGCAACACGCCGAGATGGCGCGAGACGATCGGCCGGACGAGCGATGCATCGGCCGGCACCGGCAGCTCCTCGGCGAGGACGGCGCTGGTCCCCCGTGCCGGCAAGCCCGATATGTCGCGCGCTGCCCGCATGCCCATCACCGCCGCCTCCAGCAGCGAATTGCTGGCGAGCCGATTGGTGCCGTGCAGGCCGGTCGAGGCCGCCTCTCCGGCGACCCAGAGACCGGGGACCGAGCTGCGGCCATTGGCGTCGGTGGCAACGCCGCCCATGTGATAGTGAACGGCCGGGCGCACCGGAATGAGGTCTTTCGCCGGATCGATGCCGGCCTCGCCGCAAAGGGTCGAGATGACGGGAAAGCGTGCGGCAAACCGGCTGCCGAGCGCATCGCGGGCGTCGAGGAAGACCTTGCCGCCGCGGGCGATTTCGGCGCTGATGGCGCGCGCCACCACATCGCGCGGCGCCAGCTCGGCGCCTGATATGCGGGCCATGAACCGATCGCCGCGTTCGTTGACGAGCACGGCCCCCTCGCCGCGCACCGCTTCGCTGACGAGCGCCAAGGGCCTGCGGCTGGAATTGAGCGCCGTCGGATGGAACTGGACGAATTCCATGTCGGCGAGATCTGCACCTGCCCTGGCCGCCAGCGCGATGCCCTGGCCGAAATTGCCCATCGGATTGGTGGTCGCGTCGTAAAGCCCTCCGATGCCACCAGTGGCGAGCACCACCTTCGACGTCGGCAGGATGACCGCCCCCTTCGCGGTCGCGCAGAGCAGGCCGGCCACCTGCTCGCCGTCCATCAATATCCGCCGCGCCTCGAAGCCTTCGAGCACGGTGATGGCAGGCGTCTGCATCACCGCCCGCACCAGCGCGGCGACGATCGCCGCACCCGAGCCGTCGCCTTCGGCATGGACGATGCGGCGGCGGCTATGGGCGGCCTCCAGCCCAAGCGAGAGTTCGCCGGCGGCATTCCTGTCGAAACGCACCCCGGCTTGTTCCAGCGCGGCGATCGCTGCCGGCGCCTCGACAATAATGCCGGCGGCCACGGCCGGATCGCAGAGCCCGTCGCCGGCGACAAGCGTGTCGGCAAGGTGCAGCGCCGCGCTGTCGTCGGCGCCCATGCTGGCGGCGATGCCGCCCTGTGCCCAGGCGCTCGACGTTTCCGCGCCAAGGGCGGCACGGGTGACGATGACGGCAGGTTCAGGCGCCAGCGTCAGCGCCGTCATCAGCCCGGCAAGGCCACTGCCGACGATCACCGTGCGTCCGGCAAGATGGTCGAAAACCTCGGTCATATCGCCAGCATCCTCTCGACGGCGCGGCGCGCGGCCACCGCAATCGCCGGATCGACCGTCACCTCGTGGCGGTTTTCCTCAAGGGCGGCGCGGATATTGCCAAGCGTGATCCGCTTCATGTGCGGGCAGAGATTGCAGGGGCGAATGAACTCGACGTCGGGATGATGCACGGCGACATTGTCGCTCATCGAGCATTCGGTGAGCAGCACGACGCGGGCCGGCTTTCGGCTGCCGACATAGTCCGACATCACCGCGGTCGAGCCGGCGAAATCCGCTTCGGCCACGACCTCGGGCGGGCATTCGGGATGGGCGAGCACCGTCACGCCGGGATGGTTTTCGCGCAGCTGGCGCACGTCTTCTGCAGTGAAGAGTTCATGCACCTCGCAATGGCCGTGCCAGGCGATGATCTCGACGTCAGTCTCGCGGGCGACGTTGCGCGCCAGATATTCGTCCGGGATCATCAGCACCTTCGGCACGCCGAGCGATTCCACCACCTGTTTGGCATTGCCCGAGGTGCAGCAGATGTCGGAGGCGGCCTTCACCGCGGCCGAGGTATTGACATAGGTGATGATGGGCACGCCGGGATGGGCCTGGCGCAAGAGCGCAATATCCTCTGGCGTGATCGAATCCGCCAGCGAGCAGCCGGCGCCGAGATCCGGGATCAGCACGGTTTTCTCGGGGTTCAGCAGCTTGGCGGTCTCGGCCATGAAATGCACGCCGGCCAGCACGATCACGTCGGCATCGACCTCGATCGCCTTGCGGGCGAGCGCCAGGCTGTCGCCGACGATATCCGCCACACCGTGGAAGATCTCCGGGGTCTGATAATTGTGCGCCAGAATGACGGCGTTGCGGCGGCGCTTCAGCTCGAGGATGGCGTCGACGTCGTTCTCGAACGACATCCATTCGGCTTTGGGAATGACGCGGCTGACGCGCTGGTAGAGCGAGGATGCGGAAACAGGGTGGTTCATGACCGGCTCCTAATTATGCTCTAGTTGAGCATATCATAGGCAAATAGATATTCTCACGATGAGCATATGTCAATTGCGGGAGAGCGGTAATTTCGTTCCGGCCAGCGCGCGTTCTTCGAGCACCGTGTGGTGGAAGCGGAAGAGCTTGGCCGGCCGGCCGCCGGTTTCGCTTTCCGTGCCGCCGGTTTCCTCGACCAGTTCCTGCTGTTCGATCAGGCGGCGGAAATTCTGCTTGTGCAGCGTCAGACCCGCCAAGGCCTCGATGGTGCGCTGCAGCTGCAAGAGGGTAAAGCTGTCCGGCATCAGTTCGAAGACAACGGGGCGGTATTTGATCTTGGCGCGCAGCCTGGCGATCCCGGTCGCTAGAATGCGGCGGTGATCGGCAAACATCGCCCGGCCGAGATTGGCTTCGCCAGCACATCCGGCTTCGGAAACGAGCCCGGCTTCATAGAGCAATTCGTAGCGCTGCAAGGCGAGATCCTCATTCCAGCCGCCGCCGTCGAGGCCGAAGGTGAAATCGGCCCGGCGATGGCGATGGTCGCGCCGGGCCGGATCGGCATCGGCCCAGATCTTTAGACGCGCCATGATCTCGTCAAGCACGACTGGGCGGCCCTGCCGATGGTCTTCCCAGGGGAAGTATTCGTACCAGCCATGCCATCCCGGCCGGCCGGCACCCGACTGTTCGTTGACGAGGCCGAGATAGCTGATCGAGATCGTCCGCCCGCCCGGGATGTCGTTGTTGCGGTCGCGGTCGGCGAAGGTATAGAGCTGTTCGAGATAGCCGACGGGATGCTCGGTCTGCTCCTGCACCCATTCGCGCAGGCCCGATTGCAAGGTGCGATGGCCCATTTCGAAAGGGCCTGATGGCAGCGCATTGCCGGAGCGGATGGTCATCACGCGCGGCTCGTCCCCCGTCACCGCGACGAGCACCGCAATCAATTCCGCATGCGCAAAGCCGATCGTCACAGGGGACCGAATACTCCGTTCCGAATGGGTCATTCCTGACACAGGCCGGGACGGAAGCCAATGGAGCGGAAGCGAAGGCAACGATCAGACCGGCATTGCCCTCAGCTATTTCCCGTCTCGACGGCCAGCCCATCCAGGAAAATCTTCAGTTCCGCTTCATCGATACCGACGAGATGGCGTTTCTCCGGATAGGCGCCGGTCCGAACATCCTCGGCGAATTCCGTGAAGGCGGCGATGCGTTCGCGCTGCAGCCGGTCGTGTTCGGCGGCGAAGTCGCGATAGATCTTGGCATGGCGCGGATAGTGGTCGCGATTGGCGCCGAGCACGTCGTCGGCGAAGAGATATTGCGCGTCGCAGCCGCCGCCGGCGCCCATGGAGATCATCAGCATCGAGGTGTTGCTGCTGATGGTGGCAGCGACATCGCCGGGCACCACTTCGATTTCGGCGGCGAAGGCGCCGGCCTCTTCCAGCGCCTTGGTCTGCCGCCAGATCTCGGCCGCACTTGCCGCCGTCTTGCCGACGGCGCGGAAACCGCCGGTCCAGGTCGCCTTCGACGGGATCAGCCCGAGATGGCCGCAGACGGGAATGCCCTCGTCGCGCATGCGCCGGATCGTCTGCAGACTTGCAGCGCAATAGACCGCATCGCCGCCGGCCTTCAGCGCCGTAAAGGCGGCGCGCAGATAATCTTCAGCCGAGACAAGATCGCCATATTCGAGCCCCGGAATGGCAAAGGGGGTGGGAGCGATTTCGCGAAAGACCGGGCCGAGCAGCGAAGGCGGTACGGAGACGATGTCGATCCCCGCCTTTTCGGCAGCTTCCGCCTCCTCCAGCGACGTCACGCGCAGCATGGTGAGCTGGCGCTTGCCCTTTTCGGCAAGCAGATCGGCGACCGTCGCGCGCTTATGTTTCTTCATTGTCAATTCCTTTGAAAATATTGGGAGGCTCAGGCGGCCAAGAGGGATTTCAGTTTGATGTCGCTGGCTGCAAGTGCCGCCGGGTCCGGATGAGCGCGCGCCGCGATCAGCATTTCGGCGAGGCGGATGTCGCGGGCCACCGCATTGCCGGGCCCGATGCCGCTTGCGGCGATCAATCGTCCGTCGGCGTCGAGATGGAAGAGAATGAAGGCGCCTGCCCCGAGCTCGCGGCGCTGCTGCGTGGCAGCGCCTTCGGCAAGGCCTGATATCTGCAGCGTCATGTCATATTGGTCCGACCAGAACCACGGCACCGATGAAACGGCTTCATTGAGCCCGAGCATGTTGGCCGCTGCCAATGTGCCCTGCTCCTGGGCATTGCGCCAGGATTCAAGCCGCACCCGCCGGCCGCCATAGATCGACAGCGGAAAGGAGCAGCAGTCACCGGCCGCAAAGACGTCAGGGGCCGATGTCTGGAGGTAGGTGTCGACGGCAATGCCGTTTTCGATCGTGAGCCCTGCCTTTTCGGCGATCTCCACATTCGGCCGCGCGCCGATGCCGACAAGGGCGAGGTCGGCTTCGATCACGTCGCCGCTCGACAATCTGATCACGGCTTTTCCGCCTTCGTCGGTCAGCGCCGCGATCGAGACGCCGCAGCGGATATCGACGCCCTCGGCGCGGTGGCGCTCGGTGATGAGATGGGCGATCTCCTCCGGCACGCCGCGCTTCAGCACACGTTCCAGCCCCTCGATGACGGTGACGTCGGCACCGAGCAGCCGCGCCGTCGCCGCAAGTTCCAGCCCGATGAATCCGCCGCCGATGATGGCGATATGCCGTCCAGGCTTCATGACATCACGCAGCGCCGCCGCATCATGATGGGTTCGCAGCGAGCGAAAATGCGGGCTACCCTCCGGCGCGCCGGGGAACGAACGCGCGGCTGCGCCGGTCGCCAGCAGAAGCTTGTCGTAGGAGAGCGTCATCCCGTCCGAAAGCGTCACGCTCTTGGATGCCGTGTCGAGATCCCTCGCCTCCAGGCCGGTTAGCAGCCCGATGCCGTTCTCCGCGTATTTTTCCACCGCGGCGATGAATTTCGGATCGGTGGCATCGGCAGAACCCGCCTTCGAAAGCGGCGGCCGTTCATAGGGATGGAGGGGTTCGGCGCCGACCAGCGTTATCTCGCCGTCAAAATCTTTTTCCCGCAAGGCAAAGGCAGCGCGCGCACCGCATTCGCCGGCTCCCAGGATGACGAAATGAGCCACGCCGGCCTCCCTCAGAGCGAGATGAAGACGGCACCGTCTTCGATCTTGACCGGATAGGTCTTGAGATTGACGCAGACCGGTGCGCCCTTGGCTTCGCCCGTCTTGTAGTTGAAGCGGCCATTATGTTTCGGGCATTCGATGATCTCGTCCATCACCAAGCCGTCGGCGAGGTGAATATGTTCATGCGTGCAAAGCCCGTCGGTCGCGAAGAATTCGTCGTCCGGGCTGCGATAGACCGCAAAGGTGCGCCCGCCATGATCGAATCGGATGACATCCTCTTCGTCGATCTCGTCCTTGCCGCAGACCTCGATCCAATTTCCGCTCATTATGTCCTCCCTTAATCGTGACTATTGCGCGGCCGGGGCCAGCTCGTTGTGGAATTCCTCGCGATAGGGCCGTGCGGTCGTCGGCAGTTCGCGCTTCAGGAAATAATCCTCGTTGCGCAGCTGGCGCAGGAAGGCCGGGATCATCTCGCGGTAGCCAGACCAGATCGACGGGTTCGGCGCCGGCAGGTCATGCTTGATCATCGCGTGCAGTTGGGGCAGCGCGTGATAGGGCACCATCGGAAACATGTGATGTTCGACATGGTAGTTCATGTTCCAGTAGATGAAGCGGCTTATCGGGTTCATATAGACCGTGCGGCTGTTCAGCCGATGGTCGATGACGTTGTCCGCAAGGCCGCCATGCTGCAGCAGGCCGGTCAGCACATGGTGCCAGGCGCCGTAAAGGCGCGGCAGGCCGATCAGCATCAACGGCAGGATCGAACCCATGGCGATCGCAGCTGCGATCGTGGCGAGATAGATCGCCAGCCAGATGCGGGCGATGCGGATCGCCTTCGGCTGCTCCATCTCGGGAATGAAGGTCTTTTCCGCGGCGCTGACGACGCCGCAGGCATTGCGCAGCATGTCGACCAGCGCATGCCAGACGTCGAGAATGCCGAAGAAATTGAGGGTGACCCGGAAGAGATCGGGCGGCCGCATGACGGCGATTTCGGGATCGCGGCCGACGATGACCGTATCGGTGTGATGGCGCGTGTGGCTCCAGCGCCAGGTCACCGGATTGCGCATGATCATGAAGCAGGCGATCTGGTAGACGGCATCGTTCATCCAGCGCGTCTTGAAGGCGGTGCCGTGACCGCATTCGTGCCAGCGGCTGTCGGCAGCCGAGCCGTAGAGCACGCCATAGGCGAGGAAGAAGGGCAGCGCGACCCATGACCCCCAGAAATAGACGCCGAGCCCGGCAAGAACCGCCATGCTGCCGAGCCAGATGACCGTGTCACGGATCGCCGGCGCATCGGAGCGCTGCATCAGCGCCTTCATCTCCTTGCGCGCAACGTCGGTGTGATACCATTCGGCCGCTGCCAGCCCTGTCTCGACGGCGGTGCGGCCGCTTTCGCCGAGCAGGTCGTAGTCACGTTTCCTTGTCTGGGTCGCCATCATCCGCCTCCCGTTATGCTGTTGCCGGCGAGGATAGGTTGACTTTGGGAGGCACTCAATGCAGGTTTGATGCAATCTATCAAAAGCCATCAAGAGTGGCTTGCATAAATGATTGAATCCATCAGGACCGCCGATGCGCCGCCCGACAATATCCGATCTTGCCCGCGCCTCCGGCGTCAGCGTCGCCACCGTCGACCGGGTTCTCAACGCCCGTCACCGCGTGCGGGAGGAAACGGCGCGGCGGGTCTATGACGCGGCGCAGTCGATCGGCTATCACGCCGTCGGCCTGATCCGGCAGCGCGTCTTCGAAGATCTGCCGCAATACAAGCTCGCTTTCCTGCTGCAGAAACCAACGCAGTCCTTCTACCAGAGCTTCGTGCGCGAGATCGAAACCGCAGCGCGTATGGTGACCAGCGCCCGCATCCAAACGCAGATCGACTTTCCCTCGGCTGCGACACCGGCGGCGATCGTCGAGAAGCTGAAGGCACTCGGCGCCCGCAACCAGGCCGTTGCGCTCGTCGCGCCCGACTACCCGGCGGTGACGACCGCCATCGAGGAGTTGAAGGACAAAGGAGTCCCGGTCTTCTCGCTGCTCTCCGACTTCGCCTCAGGCGTACGCAATGCCTATGTCGGGGTCAACAACCGCAAGGTCGGCCGCACCGCTGCCTGGGTGATTGCCAAAACAGCCGGAGCGCCCGGCAAGGTCGCTTGTTTCGTCGGCAGCCACCGCTTTCACGGCCATGAGCTGCGGGAAATCGGTTTTCGCTCCTATTTTCGTGAAAACGCACCGGAATTCGACGTCATCGATACGCTGATCAACCTCGACACGCCCGAGATCACGCATGAGGCGACGCTGACGCTGCTGCAGAAACATCCCAATCTCGTCGGCCTTTATGTCTGTGGCGGCGGCATGGAGGGCGCGATCTCGGCGATCCGTGAAGAAAGTCTCGGCGGCAAGATCGTCCTCGTCGTCAATGAGCTGACGCCAGACAGCAAAGCGGGGCTTGCCGACGATATCGTCGCCATGGCGATCGGCACGCCCCTGCCCGCGCTTTGCAAAGAGCTGATGGTGCTGATGACGAGCGCGATCGAAAACAGCGAAACGGCTGTTCCCGGACAGTTCTTCCTGCCCTTCGATATTCATATCTCAGAGAACATTTGAGAAATGATGGAATTCTATCATCTCGGCTGAAATTCTTTCAGAAATGAAAGCCGACGGCGGCGAAGACCGATGGATTGCCACGCGAATTCCGATAGAGATTCGCCGACCCAATCACAGGACTGCTCCGCTCATGCTGCGGAGACGAGGAGGATATATCCGTCATGACTTCGATCCGCTTTGCGCTCAACCATATGGCCGCGCCGTCGCTTGCGATCGACGAATTTTTCGCGCTGGCCAAATCGCTCGGCATCGACTCGGTCGAAATCCGCAACGACCTTTCCGGCAATGCCATTCTCGACGGCACCAGGCCCGAAGCGATCAGGCAAGCGGCCGCCCGCCATGGGCTGACGATCATCTCGATCAACGCCCTGCAGCGTTTCAACGAGTGGAATGCAACCCGCGCTGGGGAAGCGCAGGAACTGATCGATTATGCCAGCGCCTGCGGCGCCAAGGCGCTCGTGCTGGTTCCGAAGAACGACGGCACCGGCCGTGCACACGGTGAACGGCAGGCCAATCTGCGCCAGTCTCTGACGGCGCTGAAGCCGATGCTTGATAAGGCCGGCATTATCGGTCTCGTTGAGCCGCTCGGCTTTGAGATCTGCTCGCTGCGCTCGAAGAGCGAGGCGGCAGAGGCGATCAAGGAGCTCGGCGCGCAATCGACCTTCAAGCTCGTCCACGACACCTTCCACCATCACCTTGCCGGCGAAGCAGCGACCTTCCCGGAGCTTTCCGGCCTCGTGCACATCTCCGGCGTTAGTGACCCTGCCGTTTCCGTTGCCGATATGCGCGATTCCCATCGCGTGCTCGTCGACGGCGACGACCGGCTCGACAATGCCGGGCAGATCAAGGCGCTGCTGCAGGCGGGTTATGAGGGTCCGTTCTCCTTCGAGCCCTTCGCAGCCGAAGTGCATGCGGTCAAGGACCCGGCCGGCGCGCTTCGCGCCAGCATGGATTATCTGACCGCGCGGGTTTGGGACCGGAGCAAAGCGTCCTGATCCCGCCAACGGCGTCAGGACTATGCAGCCGCTATTCCCGGCCTCTGAACCGGCGCTGATAGGCCGGATCATAGAGCGAACTCTCGCGAAAATCCTCCGCGGCGAGCGAAGGGCCGACGAAGATGATCGCCGTGCGCTCGATCGGTTCGGCCGCAACCTTTGCCTCGATATCGGAAAGCCTGCCGCGCAGGATGCGCTCGTCCGGCCAAGAGGCCTTGACGACGATCGCCACCGGGCAGTCGACACCGTAAAGCGGCGTCAATTCCTCCACCACCTGCTTCAGCGCATGGATTGCCAGATGGATCGCCAGCGTCGCTCCGGTTGCGCCGAATTTCGCCAGTGTTTCGTCGTTCGGCATCGGCGAGGCGCGACCGGAAACGCGGGTGAGCACCAGGCTTTGAGCCACTGATGGGATTGTCAGCTCGCGCCCGAGCGCCGAGGCGGCCGCCGCAAAGGCCGGAACACCAGGCGTCATCGTATAGGCGATGCCGTGTTTTTGCAGCCGGCGTACCTGCTCGGCCACCGCACTCCAGACCGAGAGATCGCCGGAATGCAGCCGGGCGACGTCCTGTCCGGCCGCAGCGGCGCGCAGATATTCCGCCTCGATCTCGTCGAGTGACATCGGCGCGGTATCGACGATACGCGCATCCGGCGGGCAATATTGCAGCAGTTCCGGCGAGACGATCGAACCGGCATAGAGACAGACCGGGCATTGAGCGATGAGGTCGCGGCCACGCACCGTGATCAGATCCGCAGCACCCGGCCCCGCGCCGATGAAATGCACCGTCATCCCGTTATCCTTTCGTCCAGCGCCACTGCGTCACCGGCATCGCCGGCCGCCAGCCGCTCATGCTGCCGATGGCCTCGGCGCGCGATATTTCGATCCGTGTGAGCGAGCCGCCGCGGTTGGCATATTCGGTAAGCAGCACGGCTTCCATCTCCAGCGTCACCGCATTGGCAACGAGCCGGCCTCCCGGCTTCAGCACGGCAATCGCGGCATCGACAACACCCGGCTCGCTGCCGCCGCCGCCGAGGAAGATTACATCCGGTTCCGGCAGGCCCGTCAGTACATCGGGCGCCGTGCCTTCGACGACGGCGAGATGCGGTACGCCGAAGGTGGAGGCGTTGCGGGCAATCCGTGCGGCCCGCTCCGGCGATTGTTCGATGGCGATTGCCTTCAGCGACGGATCGGCCAGCATCCACTCGATGCCGATCGATCCCGAGCCGGCGCCGATATCCCAGAGCAGTTCGCCGTGACGCGGCGCCAGCGCCGACAGCGTCACCGCCCGGATTTCGCGTTTGGTGATCTGCCCGTCATGCTCGAACAGCGCGTCCTCGATTCCTGCGGCACAAGGCAGAATGCGCGCCCCCTCTCCTGCCGCGATTTCGAGTGCGCAGACGTTCAGCGGGTCGACGTCGGTGAGATCGAAATCGGCTGCCATGGTGCTTCTCTGCCGTTCCCGATCACCGCCAAGCGCCTCGAGTACGGTAAGCTGCGACTGACCGAAACCCACGGCGGCAAGCAGGGCAGCCAGATCGCCCGGCCCGTCCTCGTCCGAGGTCAGCGCGATGATGCGCCGCCCGGGGTGCAGATGCGACCGGATCAGGTCGATCGGCCTACCATGCAGCGAAATCGTCACGACGTCCTGCAGCGGCCAGCCGAGACGCGACGCGGCTAGGCTGAAGGCCGACGGCGCCGGGATGGTGCGCATCTCTTCCGTCGCGACATGGCGGGAGAGCGTTGCGCCGACGCCGTAGAGAAACGGGTCGCCGGAGGCAAGCACGACGACCGGCGTTCCACGCCTTTGAAGGACGGCATCGATTGAGCGCTCGACCGGGCTCTGCCAGGAAAACTTTTCGCCCGATATCAGCGATGCAGCAAGCGCAAGGTGGCGCGCGCCACCGAAGACGGCAGGGGCGGTCGCGATCAGGCTTCTCGCCTCTTCACCGAGCCCTGCTAGACCATCTTCGCCGATGCCGATAATAGTCAGCCAACGCGGGCCGCAACGAGGAGAGACATCAGACATGGGAAGACCTCGCATTCTGATCCTCGGCGGCACCAGCGAGGCGCGTCTGCTCGCCGGAAGCCTGGCGGCACGGGGAAATTGCGATGTTCTTCTGTCGCTGGCCGGCCGCACCGAAAAACCGGCCGCGCAGCCGGTTCCGGTTCGCATCGGCGGTTTCGGCGGTGCTGCGGCGCTCGCCGATTTTCTGAAGGCCGGCGGATATGATCTGCTGATCGACGCCACGCATCCTTTCGCCGAGCGCATTTCCGCCAATGCCGCCTTTGCCGCCGAGACCAGCGGCATAACCACAATCGCTCTGCGCCGTCCCGAATGGCAACGCCAGCCGGGCGATCGCTGGCGCGAGGTGCAGAGCATCCCGGCTGCCATCGAAGCGCTCGGCCCCTCCCCCCGCCATGTCTTTCTGGCGACCGGCCGGCAGGGTGCGCATCACGCGGAGGCGGCGGCGCAGCATTTCTATCTCATCCGCAGCGTTGATCCTGTCGAACGGCCGCTTGCGCTCGCGAATGTCGACTATCTCCTCGATCGCGGCCCGTTCACGCTGGAAGGCGAAAGCGCTTTGCTGAAGCAGCACCACATCGACGCCATCATTGCCAAGAACAGCGGCGGGGCCGCGACCTATGCGAAGATTGAGGCAGCCCGCCTGCTCGGCATCGAGGTAATGATGGTGGCACGCGCCTCGGCGTCCACAGTCAAGACGGTCGACACTGTCGAGGCGGCGCTGGCGACGATCGATCACCTCGTTCCCCCCGCCATAAAACGCGGCGTATAGACAAGGTCCAGCCTGCCGGGCCGCGTGACGATCCGCGTCTCGGCAGAGCCGATGATGATGCAGGTCGCCATATCGGCCATCGACGCATCGGCCTGCGACAGCTGCTGTACGGCAATGTGCTCGTCCGGCCGCCCGGCCGCGCGCCCGAAAATAACCGGCGTCGTTGCGGGCAGATGGTCGCGCAGCAGCTTGAAGGCTTCGCCGAGTTGCCAAGGCCGCGCCCGGCTGATCGGATTATAGAGGGCGATCGCGAAACCGGCCTTGGCTGCCAATTCAAGGCGGTTTTCTATTATATTCCAAGGCTTTAGATTGTCAGACAGCGATATGGCGCAGAAGTCGTGGCCAAGCGGCGCCCCGGCTCTTGCCGCCACGGCCAGCATCGCCGTGATGCCGGGTAGGATGGTGAGATCGACCGCCCGCCATGCTCCCGGGCCGTTCTCGATCGCCTCGCAGACGGCAGCAGCCATGGCAAAGACGCCGGGGTCGCCGCCGGAGACGACGCAAACCATGGCGCCGTCTGCCGCCATCGAAAGTGCGGCCCCTGCCCTGCCCAGCTCCTCGCGATTGTCCGAGGCATGCCGCAGCTGATCGTCGCGGAGCTGCAGCCTGTCGAGATAGGGTCCGTAACCGAAGAAATCCGTCGCCGCTTCGACAGCGGCCAGCGCTTCCGGCGTCATCTGCTCGGGATTACCGGGGCCGGTGCCGATCACGAAAAGCCTGCCGCTCATCGGCTCTTCTCCCAGCCCGGCACCAGCACCAGCGAAAAATACGGCGCGTCGCCGTCGGTCCGGTCGGCAAGCTTTTCCATCGCCGCATTCGCCATGGTGCCGCGCTCGACATAGACGGCTTCGGCAAGCCGGCCGGCCGCCGCCAAGGCCCGGCGGATCTTCGGCAGATTGCGGCCGACCTTCATGATGACGGCGGCTTGCGTATCGGCGAGACGGCGCGTCAGCTCGGTCTCCGCCATCGTACCGGGCAGTACGGAAAGCACATCGTCACCTTGGACGATGGGCATGCCCGCCAGGGACCAGCAACCCGACATGGCGCTGATGCCGGGGATGACCTCGGTCGGGTAGCGCTGGGAAAGCCGGATATGCAGATGCATATAGGAGCCGTAAAACAGCGGATCGCCCTCGCTGAGCACGGCGACGGTCAGCCCGGCATCGAGATGGCCGGCGACGGCTTCGGCGGACCGGTCGTAGAATTCGGTGATCAGGCTCTGGTAGCGTTCGTCGTTCTTGTCGATCTCGGTGGTGACGGGATAGTAAAGCGGTAGCAGCGTCACGCCGGATTTCAGCAGTGGTTCGACGATCGCCTTGCCGTTGCCCCCCCTGCCCTGCTTGGCGAAATAGGCAATCACGTCAGCGCTTTCGATGGCGCGTACGGCCTTGAGGGTCAGAAGCTCGGGGTCGCCGGGACCCGTGCCGACGCCGATAAGACGGCCGCTTGTGGTCATAGGCCCGGCCTCGCCAATGCATTGATGGCGGCTGCCGTCATGGCGCTGCCACCGAGCCGGCCGCGCACGATGGCAAAGGGTACGCCGTAGGAATTCTCCGCCAGCGCATCCTTCGATTCCGCCGCGCCGACAAAGCCGACAGGCATGCCGAGAATTGCTGCGGGTTTCGGAGCGCCGTCGCGCAGGAGTTCGAGCAGATGAAACAGCGCGGTCGGGGCATTGCCGATCGCCACGACGCTTCCGCCGAGCCGATCGAGCCAGAGATGCATGGCGGCGGCCGATCGCGTATTGCCGGTCTCGCGCGCAAATTCCGGGGTGGCGGGATCGCGCAGCGTGCAGATCACCTCGTTCAGCGCCGGCAACCGCGCCCGGGTCACGCCCTGGGATACCATTTCCGCGTCGCAGAAGATCGGCGCCCCGCCCTTCAGCGCGTCGCGCGCGGCACTGACGAGATCGGCGGAGAACAGGAAATGTTCGGCCGCCTCGACCAGCCCGCAGGCATGGATCATGCGCACGGCAATTTCGGCCTGATCTTCGGTGAAGCGCGAAAGATCGGCTTCGGCGCGGATGATCGCAAAGGAACGCTCGTAGATCGCGTCGCCGCTGCGGATATAATCGTAGTCTGGCATTCCTATTCCTGTCGCAGCGCCTTCGAAACACCGGTTGCGCCAAGCCGTGTAAGGCAGGCAGCAGCCGATTCGCCAGCGCCTCTGTTGTCTTCGATGGACCGGGCGAGCCTCTCTATAGCGAAATCGATCCGACCGCCAGCGATCCGTTCGTCCGGCCGATCCGCCGCCAACCCGTTGAGGATCAGGTCGTAACCTGCCGCCGAACCCGTCAGGGTCAGCGCCGGCCGCGCATGAGCGCAACCCTTGGCACAGCCGGACAGATGCAGCATCAGCGAACCGTCGAAAAGGCCCGGTGCTGCGGCAAGGATGCGGCGCGCCAGACTTCTGGTCTCGTAGAAGGCGGAGCCGCAGGCGCCGGCCCCGGCGCAGGCGGCGATGTGCTCGCTGTTGTCGCCGGGCTGCGCGCTGAAACCACGGCCGGCTGCGGCGATCTGCATAGCCGGCACTGTATCTGCCGGCAGGCCGATGAAAAAGAAACCGCGACCGGGCGTCAGCCGGATGGCCGTTGCACCATGGGCGTCGGCGAGATCGAGCAGAGCGATCAGATCCGACGCTCGCATCTGTCCGAATTCCGGCCGGACGCCGAGCACGATTTTGCCGTCCGCAAGCCGATGCGGGCCCGGAAACGGTATGCTTGCCGCCCGCGACGGAATGAAGCGGATGTTATCCATAGCCGGAAAACGCGCCCGCAGAAGCGCCGGGTCGATATCCCTTGCCCGCCTGCCCTGCCCGAGGGCTGCCAGCACGCTCAGAACCTCGCCGACGGCTGATACCGCCGTCTCGGCTGGACCGATTGCCACCGGCATTGCTGTCTCACCATCGCCATTGATCGCGACAAGCCAATCTGCGTCGGATTGCGCGACGATGCGGATATCGGCGGAAAGTGCCGACAGCCCGAAGGCTCCGCCGCCGTCGACGACGATCGACAGCTTCGGCGCGAGCCGCGGCGAGGTGATGAGATCGTGGAGCGTGCTGCGCAAGGCCATTTCCATTGCTGCCGGGTCGTTTTTCTCTTCCGGGTCGATACCATGCAGCGGCGAGATCTCGATCGCCGGCCCGTCCGGCACGGTGATCCCGGCGGCATCGATATCGGAAGCAAGCTGTCCGACGGTCTCGGCCAGCAGTCCGCGGATCTGCAGATTGCCGCGCGCGGTGATCTCGAGGATGCCGTTTCCATGTGCCGCGGCCGAGCGAGCAAGTCCGGCGAATTGCGCCAACGTCAGCGCGCCGCCGGCCGGCCGCAGCCGCACCAGCAGGCCGTCGCCGGTCGGCATAGGCGCTGCCAGGGCGGGGCAGGCGCCGCGCCTGCGCATCGCCACCGCCGGGCGGCCGTGCAGATCCGCTTTACCTGTTCTGTCGATCGCCGTTTCGGCCTCAATGCTCATTCCTGATCCTCTGACCATTTCTTACATGATCGCAGCCGGCCCGGCAAAACATGTGGAAAAGGTCCGGCCAGCTATTCCTCGAAATCCCGTCCTTTGCGCAGCAGATAGATATCCATGATCCAGCCGTGCCTTTGCCTGGCCTCGGCGCGGAGCGCCAGAATCTCCGTGGCGATATCCCCAAGCCGTCCCGATCTGACGATCTCGTCCTTGGTGCCGAGATAGGCGCCCCAGAAGATTTCGGCGTCGGCTTCGTCGATCTTTGCAAAAGCCTGTTCGCCGTCGAGCATGACGATCGTGCTGTCGGTCAAAAGCCCGTCATGCGCCAGCCTGCGCCCAGTGGTGATCTCGATCGGCTTGCCGACAAGGTTGACCGGAATTTTGTGGCTGGCCGCCAAGGCCTGAATGCTGGTGATGCCGGGAATAACGCCGTAATCGAAATCCAGACCGGTTTCCTGCCGCACGCGTTCGATGATGCGGATCGTGCTGTCGTAGAGGCTGGGATCACCCCAGACGAGAAAAGCGCCGCCGCCGTCTTCCGGCAGGCCGGAGATCAGCTCCCTATAGATGCGGGCGATCTCACCGTGCCAGGCATCGACGCTTTGCGGATAGGTTCTGTCTGCCGTCTGCCTCTGCGGCACCGCGAATTCGCAAATCCTGGTGTCTGGCCGCGTGATATATCGTTCGCAGATTTCGCGGCGGATCTCGGCAAGCTCTTCCTTGCCAGTCCCTTTGACCGGCAAGAAGACCACATCGGCGGCGTTCATCGCGTTGATCGCCTGTATGGTGACGTGCTCCGGATTGCCTGTGCCGATGCCGATGATATGGATGTGCTTCAAGCCGATAGTCCCCATGAGTCCCGGCGGTCTTGCCGAAAAAGCCGGTGCTCCGCAAGGGCGATGGCAGAGAGTTGGCCGCGGCCAACCGGGCCGAAACGGCTTCTCCGCCCCTATTGTTGCCGCAAATTGCGAATCGTGTCACCTTCAATACGCTTTTTGACGCTATGTTGACGAAAAAGCGCATCGAAAAGGATTGAGTGTTTTGGACAACATTAGCGTATCGACGACAGATGTGCGGATCGAGCGGCATGCGAACCAGCTTTCGCGGCAACTGAAGCTGTTACGCGAAAAGCTGTTTCCGCCGCTGTCGCAAAAGACGCTGCGCACATTTTCTTCCGGCGAGGCCGCTCAGATGATCGGCGTCTCCGACGGCTATCTTCGCCAGCTTTCGCTGGATGGCAAGGGGCCGCAGCCGGAACTTTCCCAGAATGGCCGGCGTTCCTATACGCTTGGCCAGATCAATGAATTGCGCCATTATATGGCAAAGCTGAAGCCGAAGGATGCGCTGTCCTACCTTCCCTGGCGGCGCCCCGGCGAGAAGCTGCAGACGGTTGCCGTCACCAATTTCAAGGGCGGCTCGGCCAAGACCACGACCACGCTTTATCTGGCCCAGTATCTGGCGCTGGCGGGTTATCGGGTGCTGGCCATCGATCTTGATCCGCAGGCCTCACTCTCTTCGATGCTCGGCGTCCAGCCCGAATTCGATCTTTCCGATGGTGATACGCTTTATGGCGCAATTCGCTACGATGCCGATCGCAAGCCGCTGAAGGACATTGTCCGCAAGACGTATTTCGATGGTCTCGATCTGGTGCCGGGCAATCTTGAATTGATGGAATTCGAGCATGAGACGCCGCGGGCGCTCAGTGATCGCCAGCGGCCGGGCGAACTGTTCTTCCGCCGCGTCGGCATGGCGATTGCCGAGGTCGAGGCCGATTACGATGTCGTGGTGATCGACTGCCCGCCGCAGCTCGGTTACCTGACGCTCGGCGCCGTCTGTGCCGCCACGTCGCTGCTTATCACCATCCATCCGCAGATGGTTGACGTCGCCTCCATGTCGCAATTCCTGCTGATGACCTCGGATCTGCTCTCCGTGGTGCGCAAGGCGGGCGGCGATCTGCAACACGATTTCATCAAATATGTCGTGACCCGTCACGAACCCTTCGATGCCCCGCAGTCGCAGATCGTCGCGCTGCTGCGCAGCCTGTTCAGCGATGACGTGTTGACGGCGACAATTCTCAAATCGACGGCGATCGCCGATGCCGGCCTGACCAAGCAGACGCTCTTCGAGATCGAGAAGGGGCAGGTGCGCCGCTCGACCTATGATCGGGCGCTGGAATCGGTCAATGCCGCCAACGGCGAAGTTCTCGCCGGTATTCACAAAGCCTGGGGCCGCACATGAGCAGACGCGATCGCCTGAAAGGTCTTTTCGACGATACGGCGCAGGAGTTGGCCGCGGCCAACTACGAAGAGACGTCTTTGCGCGGATCGGCCGGGCCGGTTCGGACGATGGCCTTGACGCTTGGACGCATGGAGGAAGAGAGCAGGGCGATGCAGGAGGCTTTGCTCTCCGGCGAACGCATCGTCGAGCTCGATCCAGATCTGATCGATTCCTCCTTCGTCCGCGATCGCCTCGCCGATCATCCACTCGATATCGAGGACGAGCTGGTGCAGTCGATTGCCGAGAACGGTCAGGAAGTGCCGGTTCTTGTGCGCCGCCATCCCGATGACGACGAGCGCTATCAGATCGCTTACGGTCACCGCCGCCTGCAGGCCGTCAAGCTGCTGGGGCGCAAGGTGCAGGCGATCGTCCGTAAGCTCGACGATACCGATGTCGTCATCGCCCAAGGCATCGAGAATTCAGCGCGCCGAAACCTTTCCTATATCGAGCGGGCTGTCTTTGCCCTCAATCTCGAACTCAAGGGGTTCGAGCGTCCCGTCATCATGAAGGCACTGTCGACCGACAAGACCGAGCTGTCGAAGCTGATCTCCGTCGCCAAAGCGATCCCGGCCGACATCGTCAGGTCGGTCGGAGCCGCACCCGGTATCGGGCGTCGTAAATGGATGGCGCTTGCCCAGGACTGGAACGGAATGACAGCCGCGCGGCTTGCCAAGCTCATCGGTTCGCAACGGTTCACGGCTGAGGAAAGCGACCGTCGCTTCGAGCTTTTGGTTGCCGAGCTCGCCAGGAAAGAGGCGAAGCCCGAACCCACGGAATATGACTGGAAGCCGAAGAGCGGCGGCAAGATTGCCGGCCGAATCAAGAGCGCCGGCAATTCCTTTACGATTGCGTTGAAAACCGGCGATGCGCCGGATTTCGGCGCTTACATTTCACGTCGTCTCGATGAGCTTTACGAAGCCTATCGGGCCGGCAAGTTGCAAGCAGGAGAGTAGGCCGCAAAAGAAAAAGCCTCCGAACGTTGCCGTCGCGGAAGCCTTTCTCATATCTGGACAATCTGAGAATCGCACTTCCTCGAATCGCTGTCAAGCATCTTCGGCATCCTTTTGGGTGGCAGATTTCTTTTGCCTTGAGAAAAGGTGAGGGACATGGAGCCTCAATATGTATCGACGCCCTTTGGGCGGCGATCGATGACGCTTGGCATGCTGGCAAGCCAGGAAAATGCCAGTAAGGTCGATCCGGACGCATCGGTCGACAAGTGGAAGATCTTTCGCGCGCTCTGCGAAGCAAAGGACATGGTCGGCGTATCGGACCGTGCGCTCGCTGTTCTCAACGCGCTGTTGACCTTTTATCCGAAGAACGAGATTGCCGAGGCCAACGGTTTCGTCGTCTTTCCGTCGAACGAGCAGTTGTCGCTGCGCACGCATGGCATGGCCGGCACGACGCTGCGGCGGAACTTGGCGATGCTGGTGGAGGCCGGCCTGATTATCCGGCGGGATAGCCCGAACGGTAAACGTTTTGCCCGTCGTAACGGTCAGGGCGGGCTTGGAGAGGCCTTCGGCTTCAGCCTGGCGCCGCTCCTGGTGCGCGCTGGCGAGATCGATGCGCAGGCGGCTCAGGTGCTTGCCGGCAAGCTCGAATGGAAGCGCCTGCGGGAGCGTCTGACACTTTGCCGGCGTGACATCGCCAAACTCATCGAGATCGCGCTGGAAGAAGAAATTGCCGGCGAATGGATCGAGATGCAGAAGCATTTCAATCTTCTCTCGGCAAGCCTGCCGCGGCGCCCGTCGTCCGCCGAGATGGAGAGCCTGCTGACTGATCTCGAAGCCTTCCGCGAAATGATCATCAAGACGCTGGAATTGAAGACGAAATCACATAAACCAGACGCCAATGATGGCCAAAACGGTCGGCACATACATAATTCAAACCCACACTCTCTATCTGAACTTGAACCAGGCTTCGAACCGAAGCAGGGCGCAAAACCGGAGGAAGAACCGCAGCCGTGGCGGGAGACGCCAAAGTCCTTCCCGCTTGCCATGGTGCTGCAGGCCTGCCCGGAGATCGTCGCTTATGGGCCAGGCGGTGGGATCGGCAGTTGGCGGGATCTGATGGCGGCTGCCGTCATCGTCCGCTCGACGCTCGGCGTCAGCCCCAGCGCCTATCAGCTGGCTTGCGAGGTCATGGGACCGGAGAACGCCGCGACGGTGATCGCCTGCATCCTGGAAAGAGGCGGGCATATCAACTCGGCCGGCGGCTATCTGCGAGACCTGACGCGGCGGGCAGAGCGCGGCGAATTCTCGCTTGGGCCGATGCTGATGGCGCTCATGCGGGCAAGTGGTCCGGCAGCAAGGAAAACCGGATGAGCGGGGCTGAAAACGTTTCGCGCCAGGTGCAACAGCTAGAAGGGAATGCTGCCGGTCGCCCAGGCAAACTCGACCGCTTCCTCCTGGCCTTTTGTTGAAAAGCGCCGTTAACCATGTCATAGATGGCGGAAGGAAACATAGGTTTTGCTTCCATTTGTGAAAAACCGTAAAGCTTAACAATGCGCTACGATATCGACGGTGTGATGCTTCAAACCCTGCTTCCGTCCCTTGCTGCGGCGGAGGACGCCGTGGCACGCTTGGACGAGCGGGTGTTGCGCGCGCCGGTCGGTGAGGGCTTTGCCGAACGCAGCCATTTCTTCGATGCTGCCGGCGCGCTCTGGGTGGCCGGCGAACTCGTGCATGTCGAGGATCTGGTTTTGCACGATGCGCATATGGATAGCCGGGCACCCAGCCACGAACTGACGATCGCTCACTCGGTGCTGCGGGCACGTCGGCGCATCTGGACCGGCGAGCCGACCTGGGCGCTGGGAGCTTCGGGACTTGCGACGCTAACCGCGACGCTCGGGGAAGGGGAGGGGAAAGTGCCGGAGGTAAACAGCCTCGCCGTTACGCTCGAGACCGAAGAAGAGGGCGGCGATGAGGACGGGCCGCTCGCGGCCGAGATGGCGGAGATCGATGCGCTTCTTGCCCGCTCGCAGAAGCTGCTCGATATCCATACCGGCAAAGCCCCGGCAAGCGAAACGGCCGCGGTTGCCCCGGCAAGGCGCAATGACGATCCTCTCGGCTTGCTGGGTGATGACGAATGGGACGAGGAACAGCGGCTTGCGGAGTGGCGGAGCGTACAGCCATTGGCCGAAAGTTTGCCGCCGGTTCTCGGCGCCGTCATCCTTTTCGAAGCCTGGGAAAGGATCGAGCCGTTGCGACGTCAGCACTGGCTCGGCGGTCTTCTGGTCGCAAGCCATCTGCGCGCCCGCGGCAAGGTCACCTCGCATCTCTTCTCTTTTTACGGTGGGCTGAAGCTGGTGCGCCATGAACGTCGCCGGGCGCGCGACCGGGCCACACGGCTGCAGGCCTTCCTGGAGGCGATGCATCTCGGTGCTGCGGCCGGACTCAAGGAACTCGACCGGTTGTCGCTCGCCCGTACACAGATGGAACTGCGCTTTCGCGGCCGCCGTTCGAACAGCAGCCTGCCGGACCTTGCCGATTTCATCCTGTCGCGGCCGATGGTCTCGGCGGCGATGGTTGCCCGCCATTTGCGCATCACGCCGCGCGGCGCTCTGAACCTCGTCAACGAGATCGGCATTCGTGAAATCACCGGCCGCGGCCGCTACCGCGCGTGGGGCATCATCTGAAAATAAGAGCGGCCGGGGATGACCCGGCCGCTCCAGCTCTTTACTTATGCCTATCGCCCGGAACCGCTGCACACTTCCGGGCGATAGGCATTTAGGTGAACACCCGGTCTGCCATCCTGTCACAGAGTGCAGACCGGGCGCTCTTGCGCTTCCTTTGCCCCCAGAAGCGCGGTCCCTATTCCCGCTCGCCCGTGAAGTTGAGCAGAAGCTGGAAGATGTTGACGAAGTTCAGGTAGAGCGAGAGTGCGCCGAAGACGGCGAGCTTCTGGTTCGATTCCTGATCGAAGTTTTCCGAATATTGTTCCTTGATGTTCTGCGTGTCGTAGGCGGTGAGGCCGACGAAGACGACGATGCCGATCACCGAGATGGCGAACTGCAGCGCGCTCGAACCCAGGAAGATATTGACGACGCTGGCGATGATAACGCCGAACAGGCCCATCATCAGGAACGAGCCCATGCGCGATAGGTCACGCTTGGTCGCATAGCCGTAAAGGCTGGTGGCGCCGAACATCGTGGCGGTGATGAAGAAGGTCCGCGCGATGCTCATTCCGGTGAACACCAGGAAGACGGAGGCAAGCGACAGGCCCATCACGGCGCAGAAGGCCCAGAAGGTGATCTGCGCGGTGCTGGCCGACATCGTCTGGATGCGGAACGAGAAGAAGAATACGAAGGCGAGCGGTGCCAGCATCACCACCCACTTCAGCGGCGAGCCGAAGATCGGCACGTATAGGGCCGGCGTCGAGCCGACAACGAAGGCGACGAGGCCGGTTATGACCAGGCCAAGAGACATGTAATTGTAGACGCGCAGCATGTGCTGGCGCAGGCCTTCGTCGAAGACGGCCTGGGTGCCGGCCACGGCGCCGTAGCGGGGATTGATCGGGTTCATGCTGATCTCCTCGGTTTGAACTAATAGAGCGAGCGGGCGAGCCGTTCGGCCGCCTGGTCGAGATTGAGACCGCTTTCGTCGGCGATCAGCGCATAGGCGACCTCGCCGATCTGCCAATAGGCGGCTTCTGCTTTTGCCAATGCGAGATGGCTGACCGGCTTGACCTCGAAGGCGCCTGGACGGACGGCGAAAAGCGACAGCCGCTTTCCCTCCGGCACCTCGATCGCCATCTCGACGCTGGGGCCGAATTCGGACGGGAAGATCTGCACGTCGGCGACCTTCCAGTCCTTCGGCAGTTCAGGCATCACGATCGCGGTGGCGGCGCGAATATCGTCAGCGCTATAGGTGGCCGGCGTCTGCGGCGGCATCGACTGGCGCAATGCGGCGGTCTGATAGGCGCGGACGGCATCCTCGACATAGGCGGGCGCTGGGACGGAGGCCGATACCTCGGTTGCCGAAAAAGCGCCGAAGGAATTGTGCGCCACCCAGCCGGCGGTAATCAGGATACCGACAGCGGCAATGCGCTGCATGGAATGAAAAATGCGGCCGTAGGAAAGGCCACGTTCCAGCCGGCGGGCGGCGTCGCGGGTCTCGGGGCGGCCGAAGGCACTTTCGCCGGCAAGCGCCAAGCGCAGCTCGCCCTTCACGCTGAGGTCGGCCATGACCTTGGCGGCAATCGCCGGGTGGTCGGAAAGATACGATTCTACCTGGATGCGGCGGGCGACATCGAGCTCGCCATCCACATAGGCGTCGAGATCGGCATCGAGGATCGGATCAATTGCTTTCATTGCCGTCCCCTCCGATAATTCTCAGATGCGAAACACGCGGCGTCTTCTCCTCGAATTCGCGCAATTGCGCGCGGGCGCGGGAGATGCGCGACATCAGCGTCCCCACCGGAATACCGAGCGCATTGGCGGCTTCCTGGTAGGACAGGTCTTCGATCGCAACGAGATGCAGGGCCTCGCGCTGTTCCTCCGGCAGGCCGAAGAAGGCGTTGCGCACCTGCCGCAGGCGCACGGCATGTTCCTGGCCGGCCGGCAGCGACTGCTCGGCTTCGACAGCCGCCTCGTCGTGGCGGCGCGTCAGCGACCGGTTCTGGCGCAGACGGTCGATATGAGCGTTGTGCAGGATGGAGAGCAGCCAGGTGCGAAGATTGCCGCCGCTGCGGAAGCTCTTCTTCTTCTCCAGCGCCCGCACCAGCGCATCATGCACCAGATCCTCCGCCTCGTCCGAATTGCGCACCAGCGAGCGTGCGTAGCGCCTGAGCGCTGCAAGCTGTCCGATGACGTCGAAGGGGCGTTCTTTGCGTTCCATGATTGAGTATACGTCAGTGCGGCAGATCTTATTCCCGGCGAGAATAGAAAAATCATGCCGGTCGAGAATACCGTCTTCAATTAGCCTCTCCAGCGGACCGGCGCCCGAAATCCGCGGTTGTTTATGACAATTACATGACAGATCATGACGCCGCTGATTTGAAGGGGAAATTCAAGAATGAAGGAAAAGAAGCGGGTCTACGAAGCTCTCGTAGACGGCGCCATGGAAGGGCTGACGGATCAGGCGCTTTATGATTTCGTCAAGGCGCGTTGTCCAAAGGCCACCAGCAGGAAGATCGTCCGGGCCTCGCTTCTCGCCCTGACCGATCCTTATCTCAGGGACCGCAATATTCTCGACGTGATCTATGCGCTTGCGATCAAACATCGGCTGGATGACGGCGTGCTGGATGACGGCGAAGACGAGGAGCCCGACGAGCGGGCTCAATCGGCGCAGGCGGCCAACCAGAACATGCCGCAGCTTTCCTGAAGCGCGCCGGCCGCCCTCCTGAAATGTCAGCCCCCGTCCGAAAGCCCTTCGAGGATCGGACAGTCCGGCCGGTCATTGCCATGGCAGGCATGCACGAGGTGTTCCAGCGTGCGGCGCAATTCCGAGAGATCGCGGATTTTGCGGTCGATCTCGGCAAGCTTGCTCTCAGCGATGTCCTTGACGTCGGCACTCGCCCGGCTTTTGTCCTCGTAGAGCGCCAGTAATTGCCGGCACTCGTCGACGGAAAAGCCGAGGCCGCGCGAGCGCTGCAGGAAGCGCAGCTTGTGAACGTCGGTCGCGGCATAATCGCGGTAGCCGTTTCCGCCCCTTTCAGGGCGGATAAGGCCGATATCCTCGTAATAGCGGATGGTCTTCGAAGGCAGGCCGGAGCGTTCCGATGCTTCGCCGATATTCATCGCCATCTCCTATAATTTTGCAAAACGCAGTCTCAGCGCATTTGAAATCACCGAGACGGACGAGAGGCTCATCGCCGCCGCCGCGATCATCGGCGACAGCAGCAACCCGAAGATCGGGTAGAGTACGCCGGCTGCGACCGGCACGCCGAGCGCATTATAGCCGAAGGCGAAGCCGAGATTCTGGCGGATGTTGCGCATCGTCGCCTCCGCCAGCCGCCGCGCCCTGACGATGCCGGTGAGATCGCCCCTTACCAGGGTGATGCCGGCGCTTTCCATCGCAACGTCCGCGCCGGTGCCCATGGCGATGCCGACATCGGCGGCAGCAAGCGCCGGCGCGTCGTTGACGCCGTCTCCGGCCATGGCGATGACCGCGCCTTTTGCACGCAGCTCGTCGATCAGCGCGCTTTTGCCCTCCGGCAACAGGTCGGCGCGGACCTCGTCGATGCCGAGGCTTTTTGCCACCGCACGCGCCGTGCGCTCGTTGTCTCCCGTCGCCATGATGATCTTCAGGCCGCTGTCATGCAGCGCCTTGATGGCGGCTGATGTCGTCGGCTTGATCCGGTCGGCAACGGCGACGAGACCGGCAAGCGCGCCATCCAATACCACGAACATCACCGTCTTGCCCTCGCGGCGCAGGGCTTCGGTCTTCTCGGCAAGCGCCGACGGATCGATGCCGAGATCGGCGAGCATCGCCGCATTGCCGAGCGCTATGTTTGTGTCGCCGGCGAGGCCCTGAACACCTTTGCCGGTCTTCGCCTCGAAACCGGTGATCTCGACGAAGGCGACACCGCGCTCTTCGGCGCCGGAAACGATCGCGTCGGCCAGCGGATGTTCGGAGCCGCGCTCCAGGCTTGCCGCCAGCGACAGCAGCCGGGTTTCCTCGATTCCGCCGAAAGCGACGATGTCGGTAAGCTTTGGCTTTCCCTCGGTCAGTGTACCGGTCTTGTCGACGATCAGCGTATCGACCTTGGAAAAACGCTCCAGCGCATCGGCGTCCTTGATCAGCACGCCTTCCCCAGCGCCGCGTCCTGTGGCGATCATGATCGACATCGGCGTCGCAAGACCGAGCGCGCAGGGGCAGGCGATGATCAGAACGGCGACGGCGGCAAGCAGGCCATTCGCCAAGCTTGGCTCCGGACCGATCGCTGCCCAGACGATAAAGGCAAGGATGGCCGCGGCAACGACCGCCGGCACGAACAAGGCCGACACCCGGTCGACCGCACCCTGGATCGGCGCCCGCGAGCGTTGCGCCTTGGCGACCATGTCGACGATGCGCGACAACACCATGTCGGCGCCGACCTTCTCGGCCGACATGACGAGAGAGCCGTTCTTGTTGATCGTGCCGCCAGTCAGCGCATCGCCCGTCGATTTCTCGATGGGCAAGGGTTCGCCTGAGATCATCGATTCGTCGACGGTCGACTGGCCCTCGAGGACGGAACCGTCCACCGGAACCCGCTCGCCGGGGCGCACCCGCAGCCGGTCGCCGGTCTGGATTTGCTCGACCGGCACGTCGCTCTCGCCGCCATCGGCATCGATACGCCGCGCCGTCTTCGGCGCAAGGTCGAGCAAAGCGCGGATGGCCGAGCCGGTGCGTTCGCGTGCTTTCAGTTCCAGCACCTGGCCGACGAAAACCAGGGCGACGATGACGGCCGCCGCCTCGAAATAGACGGGCACAGCCGCGCCATGGCCACGAAAGCTCATCGGGAAAATGCCGGGCGCAAGCGTGGCGACGAGGCTGTAGACATAGGCGGTGCCGACGCCGAGACCGATCAGCGTCCACATGTTCGGGCTGCGGTTGACGAGCGAGGCCCATGCGCGGCTCAAGAAGGGGAGGGCCGCCCAAAGCACGACCGGCGTTGCCAGCAGCAGTTCGACATAGGTCGCCTGCGGTTCGCCGATCATTTCCCGGAGCTGCAGGCCGAGCATCGGACCCATGCCGAGGGCGAGCAGCGGCACGGCCAGGATGGCGCTGACCCAAAGCCGTCTGACGAAATCGACAAGTTCCGGACTTGGACCTTCGTCGGCCGGAGGAATGCCTGCCGGCTCCAGCGCCATGCCGCATTTCGGGCAGTCGCCGGGGCGATCGCTGATGACCTCCGGATGCATCGGGCAGGTATAGAGCGTGCCTTTCGGTGCCGGCTTTGCCGGAGGGCGTTTGCCGTCGCGATAGACTGGGGGATCGGCTTCGAACTTTGTCTGGCAGCCGGCCGAGCAGAAGTAGTATTTCTCACCCTCGACTTTCAGAAAATGTTTTGCCGTCGAACGATCGACGTCCATGCCGCAAACCGGATCTTTCGCGGTCAGGTAATCCTGCGGCGCAGCTGCAAACTTCGTCCGGCAGCCTTCGGAGCAGAAATGATAGAGGCGGCCCGCATGATCAAGCGAGGGTTTGCCGGCCTCTGGATCGACGGTCATACCACAGACGGCGTCACGAACCGGCGCGGGGGTAGTCGGGCTATGGCCGCAACAGCTGTGATCGCCGTTATGGGCGTTGCCGTGATGATGGTCGTGATCGTGTTTGATATTCATTGCCATCTCCTATGCCCGAGGGGCAGTTGGAGAGGCTTATCCACCTTCCAGCGACTGGAAGGTCAAGCGCTAATTTTGACGGAGATGATTTTTGTCTGCAGCCCGATCCTCAGATCGGGCTGATCAACCCGACCGGCTGGCTGCCGAGCAGGGCGGCGACCGAGATGCTGCCGCCGGGTTCGATCGTCTTTCCGGTCACCAGATCCGCCTTCAGCCCGTGAAGAGGGGAGGGGACGGCGATCGCCGTATCCTCCCAAAATTCCGGGCCGGCAAACAGCACGCCCGGGTCGAGCCAGCCGAACATCAGCCGGGGTGCGGCGACGATGGCAAAATCACTGGCATGCACCCGGGCAAAAGCCAGCACATGATCGCGCCGGCTGCCCGTCACCTTCAGCGGCAGATAGTCGCCTCTTATAAAGAGGTCCGGATGCCGCTGGCGCAGCTGCAGGCCGATCCCGACGATGCGCTGCTTTAACGCCGCCGCCTGTAGCTTGGCGATCGGTCCGGCTTCATCAAGCCAGGCGGTCAGCCGTGCATGATCGACCAGGCGTCGGTTGTCGGGATCGACAAGACTGAAATCGAAGCCTTCCGTGCCCTGGTAGATGTCGGGAATGCCCGGCGCCGTCAGCTTGAGCAGCGTCTGCGACAGGCTGTTGAGGTAGCCGGCTGCGATGAAGGGCTGCAGCACCCTTTCGAAATCCTCAAGGAAGGCGTCATTCTCGGGCGACACCAGCGCCGCTGCATAGGTCGTCACCGCTTCTTCGTAAGCGGAATCCTGTTCCACCCAATCAGTGTGGAGTTTCGCCTCGCGCACTGCCTTGACCGCGTAATCGGTCAAGCGCTGACGAAGCTCTTCCATCTGTCCTCTGTCGAAATCTTCCGGCCAGATGCCGGCCAGCGCCTGATAGAGCATCCATTCGATATTCGGCTCCGGCGCTACGCCATCCGGCAGGTCCTTCAGCCACGGCCGGTTCATCTCACGCCAGCGCGCCAGCGCCTGCACGAACACATCCGCGCCCTCGCTCAGCGCATAGAGCCTTGCGCGCGCATCCTCGCCGCGTTTGGTATCGTGGGTGGCGGTTGCCGACAGCCCGTGCGGCTGCAGCCGCGCCCGCTCGGCCATGCGACGATGGAATCCGTCCGGACCGTCGGGCGCCTTGCCGGGTTCGCTGCCGACCTCGTTGGCGGCAAGCAACCTGTTATAGCGGTAAAATAGCGTATCCTCCGTCGCCTTCGCCATCACAGGCCCGCTCAACTGCTGGAAGCGGATACGGAATTCGTGGGCTGGATCACCGTCGACCTTGCCTTCGAGAAGCTTCAGCACATGGTCGAGGGCGCGACGATCATCGAGCTCTGCCATGGCTTGCGATGCGGTCGCGGCAAGGACGGCTGAATCCTGCCAGGCGAGCGGGCCGCCATCGCCATAGGTGCGGTAGACGGGAAAGGCGATCAGCAGTTCGCTGAGCGCCTTGGCGATCTCGTCTCTGTTTATCTCGGGGAAGACCCCTGCCGCGATCGATACCAGCCTGCCGGTCTCGCCGGCGAAATTGCGCTCGACCATCTGTCGCTTGGCAAGCCGCCGGCCCTCCTCGAGATCGCCTGTCTCTCGGGCGACGCCACGATAGGCATCGTCCAATCTGCGCAGGCCGCCGCCGTCGACGAAGAGTTCGCTCAGCGCCGCGATGAATTCATATCCGGTGGTGCCCGCCACCGGCCAGCTTTCCGGCAGGACCTCGCCAGCCCCAAGGATCTTTTCCACGACGATATAGGTATCGGGCCCGACCGCTTCCCGCAGCCGGTCGAGATAGGCCTTGGGTTCGGCGAGCCCGTCGACATGGTCGATGCGCAGGCCCTGCACCTTGCCATGGCGCACCAGCTCGATCGTCAGGCGGTGCATGTCCTCGAACACGGAAGGATTTTCGACGCGGGTACCGACCAGTCCGGTGACCTCGAAAAAACGGCGATAGCTCAGATGCCGTGCCGCTTCATGCCAATGGGTGAGCCGCCAGTGCTGTCCCTCATGCAGGCTTTTAAGGAAATCGCGGTCGGACGAGACGTCGTCGAGTTTTTGCCGGAGGATCGCCCGATCGCCGCCTTCGAAGAGGATGTCGCGCATCGCCCGGGCGAGGTTCTCGCCGGAGGTGACCTCCGCAGCCTCTGCCATTCTCGTTGCCACCGGATCGTCGAGCCGGTTTGCGATCGCGCCGTAACAGCTGGGGTTGAGCGGCAACAGCGTCTCGAAATAACCGAAGGCGAAGGTGCCATGCGTTTCGTCCAGCGTAATGCGCAGCTCGCCATCAGCGAGCGCGCGCTCGAAATCCTGGCCGAGCTGCGGCAGGGTCAGCGGCTCGCTCCAGTCGATGTCGAAGTGGCCCGCATAGGCGCTTTGATGGCCGAATGCCAGTACGTCGCGCCACCAGCCGTTTTCCGGCGAAGCGGCCATGTGGTTCGGGACGATGTCGAGGATCAGTCCCATGCCGGCCGAAGCGAGGCTCTCCGTCAGCCGGTCGAACCCCGCGCGGCCGCCGAGCGCCGGGTCGATCTCGTTGGCGTCGGTGACGTCATAACCGTGGGTGGAGCCGCTGACGGCGGTGAAGATTGGCGAGGCGTAGAGATGGCTGATGCCGAGCGTCTTGAGATAGGGAACGAGGTCGCAGACGCGATCGAAGGTCATGCCGTTGCGGAATTGTATCCGGTAGGTCGCGGTCGGAAGTGTCATGAGGCCGTCTGACGTTGGAGGGAGACCCTTTCCAACGGTTGTAGTCGGGTTTTGGTTCCCTCAGTCGATGAAAACGCCCACACTTGCGGCGCGTCCGGCCGAGTCGATGACGGTCAATTTCGAGTAGCCGCCGCCATCGGGCAGCCATTGCTGGGTGCGCCGGCGGGAGAGGTCGGGCAGCGGCCTGCCATTGGCAAGCCAGCGGAAGGGCGCGCGGCCGCCCTGCAGCTTCAGCATGAGCGGCGACAGCGCGCCGGCGCCGGCGCCGAGATCGATATGGGCGCCCTCGGGCGGATAGACGATCTGAGGGGCGGCCTCGCGGCCGGAGGCGACGAGCAGGCCACTGGCATTGAGCGCGAAACGCCGCTGGCTGATCGGCAGTTCGGACTGGGCGATGCGCACCGCCCCGGCCGGCGGGCGGGGCAAGGGCGTCGTCGCGATGCCGGATTTGGCGAAACCCTCAAACAGGATGGGTGCTGCGGTGCCATAACCGGTCAGTCCCGGCACGGCGCTGTTATCCGGCCGTCCGACCCAGACGCCGAGCACATAACGCCCGTCATAGCCGACGGACCAGGCGTCGCGATAACCGTAGCTGGTGCCGGTCTTGTAGGCGATGCCGCGCTGCGGTGCGCCAGCGGGGGGAATGACGCCGGAGAGAATATCGGCGACGTTCCAGACCGCGACCGGCTCCAACAGCGGTTCGCCGTCGAGCTTGCCCGGTGCGCCGGTGACACCGTCGCCGAGCCTTGCCGGCTGGCCGCGATTGGCGAGCGCGGTATAGAGCTGCACCAGATCTTTCAGCGTGAGACCGACGCCGCCAAGACCGATCGCCAGTCCCGGCGTCTCGTTCGGCGGCAGGGCCGGGCGCACCTCGGCGCGGCGGAAGCGGACCAGCAGCCGCGACGGCCCGACGGCGTCGAGCAGCTTGACGGCCGGCACATTCAAGGAGAGTTGCAAGGCCTCGCGCACGGTGACGTCGCCCTGATAGCTCATGTCGAAATTGCGTGGCCGGTAGCCGAAGAAATCAGCCGGCCGGTCCTCGATGATCGTCTCCTGGGAGACGAGGCCCTGCTCGAAGGCGAGCCCGTAGATGAAGGGCTTCAGCGTCGAGCCCGGCGAGCGGTTGACGCGCGTCATGTCGATCCAGCCGGAGCGGCTGGCGTCGAAATAATCGGCCGAGCCGACCTCGCCGACGATCGCGCCCGTCTGGGCATCGGCCATCACCATGGCCAGCGACAGTTTTGGCCCGAGCTTCATCGCCGCTGCCCGGGCGACCGATTCCAGCCCCTGCTGCACCTGTTTCTTCAGCGTCGTCTGGTGCTTGAGGACTGCCGGCTCCTTGCGCAGTGCTGCTTCGGCGACATGAGCGGCCAGCGCCGGCAATTGCATGCGTCGCATGGGGACAGCGACACCCTCGGCTCGCTCCGCCTCGCCGTCGCCGACGGCCTCAGCCACGGCGACACGCTCAAGCACACGCTTGCGCGCCTCTTGCGACGCCTTCAGATTGCGGTCCGGCCGGCGCCGTTCGGGCAATTGCGGCAGGGCGACGAGCAGGGCTGCCTCGGCGACCGTCAGGCGGCGCGGCTCCTTGCCGAAATAGGCAAGGCTTGCGGCGCGTACGCCTTCCAGATTGCCGCCGTAAGGCGCATGCGTCAGATAAAGATCGAGGATCTGTTCCTTCGACAGCCGCCGCTCGATCTGCACGGCACGCGCGAGCTGCAGCAGTTTTGCCGAAAGCGAGCGTCCCGCCCGCGGCTCGATCAGCCGCGCCACCTGCATCGAAAGCGTCGAGGCGCCGGAAACGATGCGGCCGTTGCGGACGAATTGCGTGGCTGCCCGCCCGAGCGCCCAGGCATCGACGCCATTGTGATCGTAGAAACGCTGATCCTCATAGGCAATCAGCATGCGCAGGAACTGTGGATCGACGTCGGCAACCGTCGTCTTCAGCCGCCAGCGGCCTTCCGTCGTTGCAAAGGCGCGCAGCAACTGGCCGTCGGCATCGAGCACCTCGGCGGAAACCACGTCCGCTCTATCCAACGGCGGCGGAAAAGCCTTGTCGGCGGCGTCGAGCGCAAGAAGAGCCGCGCCGGCAAGAAGGATGCCGGCGACGGACCCGATCGCAAACTTGTGCCACAGCCTCATTCTTGTGCTGCCACGACCTCCATCTTGCCGGTCGCCGTGCGGGCCGAAAGCTCCGGCCGGTACATGTCCTCGACGCTTGCGGCCGGATGGTCGTAGATGCCGGGGGTGACGGCGCGCACGACATAGGCGACGTTGAATTCGCGCTCGTCGCCCTGAGCGCGGTTGAAGGCGGCGACGAAACGGTCGTAGCGGAATTCGGTATGGGCGGCGGAAATTTCGCCGATCCAGTCGAAATTCGTCATCTGGGCGCTGTCGACGAGGTTTGGATTGTCGATCTCGAAGCCGGCCGGCAGAAGATCGGTGACGACGATGCGCGACGGCCAGTCGTTGCTTTCGCGTACATGGATGACGACGACATAGCGTTCGTTCTGCTGGGCTTCGCTGACATTCGCCTCCTCGCCGTCGAGCGTGTAATAGCTGCGCTCGATGAGGAAGCCGTCGCCGCCGGCCGGCAACGGCACGGTCGGTGCGGCAACGGTGGTAACAACCGCCGATACCGGGTCGTTCGTCTGGTTGGTCAAGGTCAGCGGATGATCGGTGAGCGCATCGCCGGTCATCCGGGCCATATAGGCGCCGGTGTGGGCGGCGCCGTTGACGTCGACCTTCAACCCGTCGTCACCGCCCTGGATGGCGCGTGCGGCAAGCAGCATCCAGGCCTCTTCCTGGGTGCTCTTGTATTTGCTGCGCTGCCATTCCTTGGCGACGGCCTTGGCGAGTTCCGGGACGACAGGCGGCACCGGCCGGCTTTCGGCAGCGAGCGCCAGGATCGCCGCGCCATCGCGCAGGATCGTGCCGTAGTCGGTGCGCGACAGGTTCACGCGTGAGACCATCGACTGCTCGGACATTTGCAGCGCGTCGAGGAAGATGTTCTTCGAGCGCTGGGCATCGCCATAGAGCGCCAGTGCGGCGGCGATATGCGCCTTGGCGAGCGGCGTCGGGAAGTCGTTGATCATCGTATCGGCGTAGTAGCGCAGATCGCTGATCGCCGCCTTCTTGTTGCGGGCAAGGACATAGATGGCATAGGCGATCTGATCGCCCTGGCCCTTGATGTCGGTGGTGTAGGACAGGGTGTTCTGCAGGTTTTCCAGCGCCTGCACGAAGGCCCTTTCCGGCACGTCATATTTCATTTCGCGGGCCCGCGTCAGGAAGTCGGTGACGTAGGAATCGAGCCAGACATCGCCCGAATCCGGTCCCCAGAGGCCGAAGCTGCCGGCCGAGGCCTGGTAGGAGAGCACGCGGTAGATCGCATCCTGGACGCGCTTGTGCACGTCGTCGTCATTTTCGATGCCGGCCTGCTTCGCCACTTCGGCGAGGTAGAGCAGCGGCAGCGCCCGGCTGATGGTCTGCTCGGCGCAGCCCAAGGGATAGCGGTCGAGCGTCATCAGCAGTGCCGGGATGTCGAAGGCGGCCGAACGGGTGACGTTGACGCTGATCGAAGCACCCGGCAGGACGCTGTCGGCAAGCAGGTTCTTATCGACGGTGAGCTTTGCTCCGGGCTTCAGCGCCAGCACCCTGCGTTCGGTGATCGGCAGGGATGACGGGCGCACCGGCACGTCGACGGTCTGGTCGAGCGAAAGGCCGGAGGCGTCGGAGAGGTTGATCGAGACGCTGCCGGCGCCCGGCTGTTTGCCGATGAGCGAAAGCGTCAGCGCGGACTTGGCGCCGGCCTCCAGCCGGATCGTCTGGTCGGCAGAGGCTTGGTCGATGCCGACCGCATCATTGCCGGTCAGCTGCAGCTTGTAGTCGCCGGCCGGCGCATCGGTATTGGCGATGTCGAGGCGCAGATTGGCCTTGTCGCCGGGGGCGAGGAATTTCGGCAAGCTCGCGGTGACGACGACCGGATCGCGGATGATGACGTCCTTGACGCCGTGCCCGACACCGGTCTTCGACCAGGCAACCGCCATGACGCGCGCCGTGCCGTTGAATTGCGGAATGTCGAAGGAGATATTGGCCTTGCCTTCGGCGTCGAGCTTCACCGGCCCGGAGAAGAAGGCGACGAGCTTCTGTGTCGGCGGGCTTGCCTGCAGCGCAATGGCACCGCCGTCGCCACCGGTCCTGAGCTTGCCGGTCGCACCCAGCGAGCCGTCGATCAGCCGGCCATAGAGGTCGCGGATTTCAAGGCCGAGCTGCCGCTGGCCGAAATACCAGTCTTCCGGGTTCGGCGGCTCGTAACGTGTCAGGTTGAGAATGCCGACATCGACGGCGGCAACCGTGACATAGGCATCCTCGTTGGCGCCGGCACCGGCCACCTGCAGGCCGATGTTCAACGGTCCGCGCGGCAGCATCTTTTCCGGCGTGTCGAGCTTGACTTGCAGCGCCCGCTGTTCGGGATCGACCTTCAGCCATTTGATGCCGATCGAACGCATCGGCATGTGGCTGTCCTGGGCGTCGCCGGGGCGGAAGAGCGTCGCGGTCACATAAGCGCCGGCACCCCAGTCTGCGGTGACGGGGATGTCGACCTCGCCGCCGGTCTCGCCCATCGTCGCATTTTGCACGGCAACCAGCTTTTCGGTTCCGGCCATGACCATCAGCTCGCCGCCATAGCGCGAGGTGATTTTCAGCTTGGCGGTGTCGCCGACGTTGTAGCTGTCCTTGTCGAGGGCGATTTCCAGCCCATCCGGTGTTTCGGTCGAGGTCGAGGCCACGAACCAGCCGGCGTCGAATTCGACGCTGGAGGTCGGGCCGTCGGCATCCGAGCTTTCCACTTCGAGGCGATAGCGGCCCAATTTCACCGGCACGGAGATCTTGCCGCCGTCCGTCGTCGCGTCGACGCTGCCATTGGCGATCTGCTCGGCGGTGTAGACCGGCTCGTATTTCCATGCCGTCCCCTCGCGATACCATTGGTACTCGCGGTTGAGGCTGTAGAATTTCCAGCGCAGGCCCTTGGTCTCCTGCTTCTGTCCCTCGGCATTGACGCCGATCACCGTGAAGTTGGCGATGGCGTTCTCAGGCAGATCGTCGGAAAATTCCGGCTTGATGCCGATCGAAGCGCCCTGATTCTTCACCGGAATGGTCAGCGAACGCTCGATGGCGCGGCCGCCGGCCTCCTGCATGCTGATATAGACGGTGGCGTTGAGCAGTTGCGTCGTTGCCGGCAGCTCGCTGACGGTGAGATCGGTCGAGGCTTCGCCGTTCTCGTCGAGTTCCGGCAGGCCGTCGATCGGCAGGCGCGAATCCTCGCTCGCCTCCTCGTCGGCGAGGCCGAAGAGGAAGCCCTTATAGGCGGCGCTCTCGCGCGTCGGCTTGACGACGACATTGCCCTCGAGCGTCAGGCCGGCGGCCGGGGCGCCATAGAGATATTTGCCGAAAACATTAATCTTCGCGGGCATATCCGGGCCGATTTCCTTGGCCTCGGTCTTGATCTCCAGGTCGGTGCGATCCGGCACGAAATCGTCGACCAGGAAACTCTTGCTGGCGATCGCACTGCCCTTGGGATCGGTGTAGATGTTCATCGTCCAGGTGCCGCGCATGGCGTTTTCCTGGGTCGGGAAATCGACGCTGTAACCGCCGAGATTGCTGGTCTGGCTGACGATCCGCCGGTCTTCGACACCGTCGGGGCGGCTGAAGATGAAAGTCAGCGGCAGGTTCTCGATGGCGTTGCCATCGGTGTCGCGGGCGAGCGCCTGTGCATGCACCGTTTCGCCGGCGCGATAGATGCCGCGTTCGGTAAAGGTCAAGACGTCGATCGCGCCGGGTGCGGCGCGGCCGGTCACGCCGCGGTCGGAGAGATCGAAGCCGGCCCGCGTCATGTCGAGGAAAACGTAGTCCGACGTGCCGTTCCTGGCGGTAATGACGGCGGGTGTCAGCGCCGCCGTGCCGCGGATCAGGCCGGCGGTGAAGGTGGCGCGGCCGTTTTCGTCGGTCTTGGCGGTGCCGAGCACTTCATTGTTCTTGGCAAGCAGCTGCAGCTCGACGCCTGATATCGGCTTTGCCGAGGCAAGCGAACGGGTGAAGACGTTGAGCCCGTCCGTGCCGGCATAGGTGGTGATGCCGATATCGGAGACGAGGAACCATTGCGTCGCCTGCGAGTCCCACTCCTGCGCCGGGCCATTCGGCCCCGTTGCGGTCATCACGTAGACTCCGGGCTTGCGCTCGGGCAGCGCCTCATCGACGGGGAAGCTGGTGACGATGTCCTTGTTGAGCTCGTCGGCGATCTCGATCGAACCCTGCCAGACGAGTTCGCCGTTCTGATCCTGGATGTTCTGGGCGCTGTAGCCGTCGAGCTGGGTCAGGAATTGCGAGTTGGTCAACAGCGGCGCGATGGCGCGATCGCCGATGCGGTAGAGTTTGAGGTTGGCAGACGTCATGTTGACCGAGACGATCGGAATGCCGCGGCGCGCCGTCGAGGGCAGCACGAAGCTGTCGCCGGTGAAACGCACTATCTGGCTGCGGTCCTTGATATAGACGTCGATGCTGACGGGCGCTTCGAGCGCCTCGTCGACGGATGACGGCAGGCCGGTGCGGAAGCCGAGCTTGTAGGTTTCGCCATGCGTCAGCCCCTCGACGCAGATCTGCTTGTCCTTGGTTTCCAGCGCCTTGGGCGCCGCACCGTTCAGCGTCACGAAGGGCGTATAGTCGGTGGTCTTGATGAGAGCTTCGGAGAAGGTGACGCAGGCGCGCGGCGTGGCGCTGTCGGCGTCGACCGTGTGTTCGGTGATGCGGAAGCCCTGCGTCGCCTTCAGCTGCAGGTAGGCCGCCTGCACATCCTCGGAGGCAACCAGCGCCAGGCTCGCCTTGTAGGCGTCGAGCGCCGGGCGGTAATTGGCGTTTCGGTCCAGGGCGTCGGCGAGGACGGCGAGCGCCTCGGCGCGCTTGGGCTTGGTGCGCGTCAGCTCGTAGCCGTTCAGCGCGTCGAGCACGGCCTGACCGCTCGTGCCGCTCTCGGCGCTGCCGAGCGAAGCTGCGGCGCGGGCCGTTTCGAGCCAGAGATCGGCGTCGTCAGGGGTGATCGACAGCGCGCCATGGAAGGACTTCAGCGCGTCGGCCAGATTGTTGGCGGTGAGGTCGATGCGGGCATTGGCCGTCAGGCTGTCGGCGCCCTGGCCCTGCTGGTCGTCGGCAAGCGCCAGATTGTCCTTGAAGTCGCGGGCCTGCTGGATGAGGTCGTTCGACAGGAAGGTCAGGCGCGGCGCAGCACCGAGATCCTGCTCCTTCTGGCCGGTCGTCTCGACGATCTTGCCGGCGATGGCGCCGGGGAAGGCGTTCATCGTCTTGAAATCGGATTTCAGGAAGCACCATTTCACCTTGGGATTGTAGGTGAAGGCCTTGCAGCTCTTGTCGCCGATGCACGAGGTCTTGCACTGATCGAGTGAGACGTTCTGCTCGGTGCGAAGATCGAAGCCGAAGAAATCGGCGTCCTTGATCGTCTGGATGTCGCGCTTGGTCTCCGCAGCGGCGGCGGGAAAACTGACGGCGATCGTGGAAAAAAATGCGATTGTCGCGAAAGCAAAGAACGAGCGCACGGACATAGGTTCCCCCCGGAAATGCAGGCTCTGACCGGCGGGCACTCTCCTCACTCCTCGCGAGATTGTCAACTCAGGTTGCATGCTGTTTCATCTTCACACAGGCGCTTTCGTCTGCCTGTCACATCGGCGTGAGTGATCGGGTTGTGATTTGCGCCTTTTGCAAGGATGAGCGAGGATTTGGGCCATCGCAGGAGGTAGCGCCATGTCCATATTTTCTCACCGCAGGAGCCTTGCCGGGCTCCTAGCCGCCACCATTGTCTCGCTCGGTGCGTGTGCCGCAAGTGCGGCTGAAGATGCCGTCGTCATTCCGCCGCCGGCCGTTGACGAGGCTGCCCGGCCGGGCACCGAGAGCGCGATTTTCGCCGGCGGTTGTTTCTGGGGTGTCCAGGGCGTCTTCCAGCACGTCAAGGGCGTCCAGAGCGCCGTCTCCGGCTATGCCGGCGGTGAGGCTGGGACGGCCCAGTACGAGACCGTCAGCACCGGCTCGACAGGTCACGCCGAAGCCGTCGAGGTGAAGTTCGATCCGAAACAAGTGAGCTACGGCAAATTGCTGCAGATCTTCTTCTCGGTGGCGCACAACCCGACGCAGCTGAATTTCCAGGGCCCGGATCAGGGAACGCAGTATCGTTCGGCGCTATTCGTCGCCGACCCCGAGCAGCGCAAGGTCGCCGAGCGCTATATCACTCAGCTCGACAAGGCGCATGTCTTCGCCCAGCCGATCGTCACCAGGGTCTCCGACACCACCGGCTTTTATTCCGCCGAGGCCTATCATCAGGATTTTCTGACGCTCAATCCGACCTACCCCTATATCGTCTACAACGACCTGCCGAAAATCGAGAATCTGAAGTCGCTGTTTCCCGCCGATTACCGCAGCCAGCCGGTCCTCGTCAGGAAGGCCAAGGGGTGATTAACCCTCAGGGGATGATGTCGATAGGCGTGTGATTGGGAACGCGGGCCCAGATATCGCGCATCTCCGCATTGGTGACGGCAATACAGCCATCCGTCCAATCCCATAGCTGATGGGCTTCCTGGAACAGGCCCCAGCCATTGGGAAGCCCGTGGATCATGATATTGCCGCCGGGCGGAAAGCCGTTGGATCCGGCGTTGCGTCGGTCATCCGGGTTCGGATAGGAAATGTGGAGGCTGAGATGCGCCATGGACTTGGGATTTCGCCAGTCGATCTCATAGCGCCCTTCCGGCGTTTTTTCGTCACCTTCCTGTTGCTTGGGACCGGCATCGGCAGCCTGCCCCAGTGAAATCCGATATGTCGAGATCGGAACATCCCCTTTGAGAAGGACCATGCGGCGTTCGGATTTATAAACACGGATGAGGTCGGCCTGTTGCGCGAGCGGCGCATCCGGAGGTGGCGAGCCCGAGCCGATCCTGGCCATCAATTTGGTATAGGCGAAAAGGCTGACCACGACCGTGGCCAAGACGATAAGTTTGGTTTTCAACGGGAGCCTCGATCTTCATGCCAACGGAATAATCATATCGTGTCATCGTGCCTTCATCCAGAAGGTGCGCGCTTGAGATTGAGCACAATTTAGCGCCCGTTTTTGCTTCGCCGGCTTTCTTGTTAAGAATCTATCAACGTTAACAATATCTTAAATATCAAAAATCGCGTTCCACCGCGGAACATATCTTCAAGTTGGCCGTTTCAGCAGGGAGTTTCGTGCAGGGACAGCTGCCGGAGCGGATACCTCTTCCGAAGTATATGCGTAACAAGGGGACGTATCATGGCCACCAATGTCGTGCGGCGCTGGCAACGAGATGATCTCATGAGACAGAGAGTATTGATCGTCGAAGATGAATTCCTCATCGCCCTGGATCTCGGGGCGACGGTGGAAGATATGGGTATGCAGGTCGCAGGTCTTGCGAGTGATCGCGAACAGGCGCTGCGGCTGGCGCCGCTTGCCGATATCGCCTTCGTCGACGTCAATCTCGCCGACGGCCAGACCGGGCCCGAGATCGGCCGGCGGCTGGCAGAAGAACACGGCATTGCCGTCGTGTTCATGACCGGCAATCCCGAAGTTGTCGCTAATGGCGTCAAGGGCGCGGTCGGCGTGGTGCAGAAGCCGGTCATGCCTTCTGTCGTCCAGCAGCTGGTGAAATATCTTGCCGCGCGCCGCGTCGGCATGTTTGCGGTCGTGCCCTCGCAGATGACCGTCTTCGCCTGATTGAAAGGGCCTGATCGGGAGGCCTTATCCGCCCGCTATGGCCGCAAGCTGCGGCGGGCGACCGACCTTATCAGCCGCCGGCCCGCCATAGGCCTTGAGAAAGGTACGGACGGCATTGCGCGCCGCCTTATCAAGCTCTTCATCGGTGGGCGTTCCACCGAAAAGCGTCATCATCTGCAGGTCAGCATTGGCGAGCGCCACGAACTGCCGGGCGGCGACGTCGAAATCGTCGATGACGAGCGCGCCCTTATGAGCGACCCGCGCAAGAAGCGCGGAAAGGGCAGTGGTCAGCTTGCCCGGTCCCTGCTGGCGCCAGCTTTCGAACAGGTGCGGATATCGCTCACCCTCCGTCTGCACCAGCTTGCGCAGGAATTTTCCGTCGTGATTGCAGATGCAGTTCTTGTTGAGGCGCACGGCGAAGGCCGTCAGCCCGTCCTCCAGATTGTCGGCGTTCTCGGGAAAGCTCGCCAGCACCGAGAAGAGCATGGCGTTGGCGCGGTTCATGACGTCCTCGACGACGGCGACGAACAGCGTTTCCTTCTCGCGGTAGTGATTGTAGATCGTCTGGCGAGAGACACAGGCGACGGCGGCAATTTCGTCGATGCTGGCGCCGGCAAAACCCTGGCGGCAGAAGACGTCGGCGGCGGCATCGAGGATCGACATGCGCTTTGCGCATTGTCCGCGCTGCGTATGCCCCCCCATCCGGACTGCCGGTGTCATGCGATCTTTCATGAAGGCCAAGATAAGACGTCTTGACGATTTAGACAATGGCGTCTAGTTTACAGCCGTGTCCAAATTTGTTGACACTATTGGTTCCGTTGCTGAAGATATGAGCTCCCAACTTCGTCTTCGCGCGAACGATCATCATTGAACCCCAGAACATGATGCCGAAAAGTGTGAGGAGTTTTCGGGCGCCATCCTGTTCTAAGAGCACTGCGGCGGAGCGACGATTCGATGCTTCCGCTGCGCTTTTATGAAAGATCACCATTATGACGGCTTCCTTCTTTCGCATTGCTCTCATTCTTGGCCTTCTCTCGGCCATCGGCCCCTTCGCCATTGACATGTATCTGCCTGCGCTGCCGTCCATCGGCCAGGACTTGCATGCGGATAACAACGTCACCCAGCTGACGCTTCTCGCCTTCTTCATCTCCTTTGCCCTCGCCCAGCTCGTCTATGGTCCGCTTTCGGACATGTGGGGTCGCAAGCTGCCGCTCTATCTCGGCATCGGCGTCTTCGCGGTCGCCTCGATCGGCTGCGCACTTTCGACCGATATCGAAACGCTGATCGCCTTCCGTTTCGTCCAGGGCATCGGCGGTGCCGCCGGCATGGTCATTCCGCGCGCCATCGTCCGCGACATGCATACCGGCGTGCAGGCCGCGCGCCTGATGTCGCTGCTGATGCTGGTCTTCTCGATCTCGCCGATCCTGGCGCCGCTGACCGGCAGCGCCGTCATCGAATTCTACGGCTGGCGCGGGGTGTTCTGGGCGGTGATGATCGCCGCCTTCATCGGCCTCGTCCTGCTTGCCACCCAGCTTGACGAAACCCGCCCTGCCAAGGAGCGCAGCGGCAGCGGCCTCAAGAGCGCCATGGCGGCCTACCGGCTGCTGCTGGCCGACCGCAATTTCCTGACGCTGACCTTCATCGGCGGTCTCGGCATTTCGAGCTTTCTCGTCTATCTCGCCAACTCGCCCTTCGTGCTGATCCAGCACTACGGGCTGACGCCGACCGAATACAGCTTCGCCTTCTCGATCAACGCCGTGTCCTTCTTCGCGGTGTCGCAGGCGACCGGCTGGCTCGGCGAGCGTTTCGGCCTGGTGCGCGTCATGCGGATTGCGGTCAGCGCCTTTGCGCTAGCCATGGTTGTCATGGCGGTGGTGATGGCTTCAGGCTTCAACCAGCTGCCCGTCATGGCGACCTTCCTGTTCATCGGCTACGGCTTCCTCGGCCTCGTCATCCCGACCAGCGCCGTTCTTGCTCTCGAGGATCACGGCGCGATTGCCGGCACCGCCTCGTCGCTGATGGGCACGCTGCATTTCGTCATTGCCGCCGTCGCCATGGTGATATCGAGCCTTTTCTTCGACGGCACGGCCGTTCCGATGGCTGCCGGCATTGCGCTCTGCGCCTTCTTAGCCTTCGCGCTGACCCAGGCAACGATCGGCCGCCGCGCCGCCGTCGCCGCTGCCGAATAGTCAAGCACAGGCCGCACCCATCCCCCGGGTGCGGCCACCAATCAGGGTTGCGATACCGCAGAAAATACCTCGCGCGATTGAATATTGGCGGCCAGCACTATTTACGCCATGACGCAACATGATCATTCCGGAGGATACGCATGGTCGATGAGAAGCGGCTGATCTCGAAAATCACCTGGAAGCTGATGCCGTTTCTCGGCATCCTTTATCTCATCGCCTATATCGACCGGCAGAATGTCAGCTTTGCCAAACTGCAGATGGTCGATGCCTTGGGGATGAGCGAATATGCCTACGGCCTCGGCGCTTCGCTGTTCTTCATCGGCTATTTTCTCTTCGAGGTGCCGAGCAACCTCTTCCTCGAAAGGCTCGGCGCCCGTGTCTGGTTCGCCCGCATCCTGGTGTCCTGGGGCCTCGTCACCGTCGCGCTCGCCTTCACGCAGAACGCGACGATGTTCTATATCCTGCGCTTCCTGCTCGGCGTCTGCGAAGCCGGCTTCTTTCCAGGCGTGCTCTATCTGCTGACGCTATGGTTCCCCTCTGCCTATCGCGGCCGGATGGTCGGGCTGTTCATGATCTTCAGCGCCATCGCCAATGCCGTCGGCGCACCGCTCGGCGGCGTGCTGCTCGATCTCGATGGTCTTTACGGCCTTGCCGGCTGGGAGTGGGTCTTCCTGGCGACCGGTATTCCAGCCGTCATCGCCGGCATCGTCACCTTCTTCTATCTTCCCGGCCGGCCTGAAAACGCAAGTTTCCTGACTGGCGAGGAGAAGGACTGGCTTGAACGGAGGCTCGCATCGGAAAATGCCGGCATGGGCGAAAATGCCGGAAACGGCTTCAAGGCGCTGATCGACCCGCGCGTCCTGCTGATGGCGCTTTGCTATATCGCCTTTCCGCTCTCGGCCTATGGCCTGAGCTATTGGCTGCCGACCATCGTCCAGGCCTTCGGCGTCAGCAACACGGTGAACGGTTTCCTCAACATCATTCCCTGGCTGCTGGTTGCGGTCGCGCTCTATGCCGTTCCCACGATGGCCGACAAGGCCCAATCGAAGACGCCCTATATCGTCGTTCCGGCCTTGATCGGCGCCGCCTGCCTGCTGCTGTCGGCGCTGATCCCGAACCACGCCTTGCAATTCGCCTTCCTCTGCGTCGCCGCTGCCGGCATCTTCGCGCCGCAGCCGGTGTTCTGGAGCCTGCCCTCGCGTTTCCTCAAAGGGGCGGGTGCCGCTGCGGGGCTTGCCGCCATCAATTCGGTCGGAAATCTCGGCGGTTTCGTCGCCCAGAACGTCGTGCCCTGGATCAAGGAGGCGAGCGGCAGCACGACTGCGCCGATGTTCTTCCTCGCCGCCTGCCTTGCTGTCGGCGCTCTGCTGGTCTTCTTCGTCACGCGGCAACTGTCGAGCCGGGAGCCTCCGGCGGCGCCGAGCCGGGTGTGAGGGGAACTCAGCCCGTCAGCGTGAACGCGTCGCTTTCGCCAGGAACGAGTTCCAGCGGCCAGATCCGGCTGCGGGCTCCCTGCGGATAATGATCGGCATAGGCCGGCATGGAGGCAAGCAGGGTTTCGCCGAGCTGGGCGCCGAGATCGCGCAGCGACATGCGGAAGGAGGTCAGTGACGGCTGCAGGAAATGCGTGCGCGGCTCCTCGCGGAAACCGACGACGGCGAGGTCTCGGCCGGGAACGATGCCGGCCTCGGCAAGCCGCCGGTAAAGCCCGATCGCCATCAGTTCGTGGATCAGGATGATCGCCGTCGGCCGTTCTTCAATCATCAGCAGTTCGTGGCCGGCCTGATAACCGCCCTGTTCGCTCGACTTGACACGGATAACGAGGGCCGGGTCGAAGGCAATACCGTGGCGTTTCAGCGCCTGGCGGTAACTCTCGAGGAAGATATAGCCGAGATTGATGTCGGAGGAGGGGGCCGCCACCGCGATCCGCCGGTGGCCTTTTGCGACCAGCCGGTCGACGCCGCGCGCCGCCACGCCTTCGAAATCGAGATCCATCCAGGTATAGCTGCCGCCGGACGCGCTGCGGCCGAGCGCCACAAACGGGATTCGGACCTTTTCCAACAGCTCAATGCGTCGGTCGGTGCGTCGGGTCGCCGAGATGATCATCGCATCGACCAGGCGGCGCGCCACCATGCGCTTCAGATATTCGTGCGGATCCTCGTCATCGGGGCAGGGCAGCATGACCAGATCGAGCTTGTGACGGGAAAAGACGCTCTGCAGCCCGTCGGTGACGCCCAGGAAGAAGTCGTCGCTGTTTTCGACTGTCTCGCGGCTGACCTCGAGCATCAGCCCGATGACGTTGGTCATGCCCTGGCGGAGGCTGCGGCCCGATTGGTTGGCGACGTAACCAAGCTCCTCGGCGGCGGCGAGCACGCGCCGGCGCGTTTCTTCGTTGACGTCGGGCTTGCCGTTCAGCGCACGGGACACCGTCCCGATCGAAATGTCGAGATGCTCGGCGAGCTGGCGAATTCCCTTCATCTTTGTCGATCTTCCTCTCTGAAAGCGCCACGCGTCAGTGGCCCTTCTTGCCACAGGACAGCGCCTGCGAAAAGCCGTGGGTAGAGGTTACGGCTGGAAGCTCCGGCGCATGACCAGTTCGGGATGACTCGCTTGAGCGAAGTTCAGACTGTGCGTTGGTACCGCCCTTCGGTGAAGGCTGCCCCTCCTAACCCTCTCCCCGTAAAAAACAGGCAGAGGGGACGTGCCCCGCGAGAGGTTAGTGGGGACGGAGAGGTCGCTGCACATACCCTTCGCCCCGTTGACGGGGAGAGCGACTGTCTTATTTGTCAAGCGTTTTGCCATGGTCGTCCGTCCCTGATGATGGCATTGAGGATGGTGAGCAGCTTGCGCATAGTTGCGACGGTTGCGACGATCTTGGGCTTGCCGGCC